>CAYWJC010000079.1:0-5934 GCA_964458505.1 uncultured Candidatus Peribacteria bacterium
AATTTTTTTGACATAAAAATTCTTTTAAATACAATTTAGACGATTAAGTTAAAAATTATGAGTAAAATTTGGTGGACAAAAATAATATCTCTTCCGACAAGAGTTTTTATTTAAGTATTTAAAGCTAAAAATCAATAAAAACTATCATCGGATGATGATAGTTTTTTAATATCTAATCAATAAAACATGAACATTTTCTATTATAGATATTGGCGATTTTAGCAAAAAATCAAAAAAATTATTTAAAAATCAAAAAATTAAATATAATCTTTTAAATATAACTAGAATAAATTATGAAAAAAATTATAACCTGAGCAAAGCCGACTTGAGAAATGCCACATATAGGAAATCTGGTTTGAGCAATTTTACCACTTCAAAAACTAGCAGAAAATAATGATGCTGCTTTGTTTATAGCAGATTTACATGCTCTAACTTCCGTAAAAGATGCAAAGCTTTTGAAGGAATATTCTAAAGAAGTCGCTCTGACGTATTTTTCAATATTCGGAATAGATACAAAAGTTAAAATTTTCAGACAATCTGATATAATATCAATCCCAAAACTTAATTGGATTTTAAGTAATGTAACGCCATATTCATTGATGCTTAGAGCCCACAGCTTTAAAGATTCTCAAGCAAAAAAAATAGATTTGAATATGTGAGTTTTTAACTATCCCATTTTAATGGCTGCAGATATCATTTGATATGATATAGATATAGTACCTGTTTGAGAAGATCAAAAACAACATCTCGAAATGACCAGAGATATAGCTAAAGCCTTTAATAAAGCTTATAAAACTGAAATTTTTAAGCTTCCGGTTGAATATATTGAAAAATCTGTTGGATTGTTGCCTGGTCTTGATTGAAGAAAAATGAGTAAATCCTACAATAATTTCATTTGAATATTTGATGATGAAAAAACTTTGAAGAAAAAAATAATGTCAATTGTAACTGACTCAAAATGAGTGGATGAACCGAAAGACCCTGAAACCTGTAATATATTTGCATTGATAAAAGTTTTTTGAGAAAAAAATAAAATTGAAGAAATAAGATTAAAATATCTGTCATGATGATATGGTTATTGACATGCAAAACAGGAACTTTTTGAAATACTAAATCCATATATCGGTAATTTCAGAGCAAAAAGGGAAGAGCTTTCAAAAAACTATGATTTAATTGAGAAGAAGCTAGCAGAATGAGCCAAAGTCATGAATGAAAGGATTGAAGAAAAAATGAAAGAAGTGAAAAATGTAGTCGGTTTATAATCTAATTTATAAAAATATGGGATTATTTGATTCTATTAAAAACTCAATTAAAGAGATTTCTGAATGATATTTGAAAATCAATGAAGAAAAAGTAAAAAAGTTTCTTGAAACCATAGATGATCCGATTGCAAAAGAGATATCTTGGCATCCACTTTTAAGATGATGAGCAAGCTTCAAAACACATAATCTTCAAACAAATCAAAACGGATGACTCGAATATAAAGCAGTAACTTGAGCTAAGGTATTTTCAATAATTTTTATTATTTTCTCCTTTGTTCCTTTGTTTTTGATTCCAGCATTTTTACAAAATCTAGGTTATTTTTTTCTTGTTCCAGTCTTTTTTTGGCTAATATTTCTTACAGGCGGAATTTATATGTTCAAAAGCTTCAGTAAGTCTATCGTTTTTGATAAGGCCATAGGTTATTTCTATAAATGAAAATTAAAATCTAATATGTGAATAATTGATGTGAGCGATAAAAATATCGTACCATTAAGTAATATTTATGCCCTGCAAGTTATTTCAGAATTTATTAAGACGGATAAATCCAGTTATTATAGCCATGAGATAAACCTTGTTTTAAGCGATAAGGTAAGAATTAACGTTATAGATTGCTGAAATATTGACTCGATGAGAAATGATGCAAAACAAATTTGAGAATATCTCTGAATTCCAGTTTGGGATTTTTCAGGTATATAATATTTCAACTTTTATAAATTAATAAAGAATTAGATATATTGTTTACAAAATATTTCAACACACTATCGAATCAATAATAATTTAATAAAAATCAAATGTCCAAAACAATAGAGAATTTCAAAGAGATTTCAAAATATCCAAGACAATCATGAAAAGAATGAAAAATAAGAGATTTTTTAGTTTCATGGGCATTATCAAAATGACTTGAATATAAGATTGATAAAGTTTGAAATCTGATTGTTTATGTTGAAGCCACAGCAGACAAAATATTAAGCAAGACGGTAATTCTGCAATCACACATGGATATGGTTTGTGTAAAAACAGAGAATTCAAGCCATGATTTCGATTCAGACCCTATTGAAATTATTGAAGAAAATTGATTCTTGAGAGCAAAGGACACATCACTCTGAGCGGATAATTGAGTTTGAATAGCGCTTTCAATGAGTTCAGTAGAATTTGAATCTCATCCGCCACTTGAACTTATATTTACTGTTGATGAAGAAATGTGAATGAGTTGAGCATTATGACTAGATTGTAATTTGCTTTCTTGAAAAAGAATCATAAATCTTGATTCTGAAAATGAAAATGAAATATGTATTAGCTCAGCTTGATGAGCCAGATTAGAGATAAGCAAAAAATTAGATTATAAAGTTTCTAAATTTCCTCAATATAAAATAGATATAAAATGAATGAAATGATGACATTCTTGAGTTGAAATAGATAAAAATCACTGAAATGCAGTAGAGATTTTTATGGAATTTTTCAAGACATATGGATTTTCATACGAAATAGGACTTATAAAATCATGAACTGCATCCAATGTTATCACTTCACAAATAGAGGCGGTAATATGAATCCCTAATATAGATATATTTAAAAGCTTGTTTAAAACATATTTGGAAACTGTAAAACAAAAATATGATTGCTCTGATATTTCGTTTAATATATTGAAAGAAGAATCCAATCTGAAAGTGATTGAGGATGTGGATTTATTGATTGAATCCATTTTGAATGTGAAGGTCTGAGTTTATAAAATGAGCAATAAGATCCCAGATTTAGTTGAGACATCAGCTAATCTTTGAATTTTAAAAATTGATGATTCTTGATTAAGGCTAAATTATTCGTTAAGGTCGAGCGTAAATGCAGATCTTAAAGTTTTAATCGAAAAGTTTAAAAAAATATTTGAAGATTTGAATTATTTAGTAGAAATCAAAGAACCTTACCCTGGTTGGCAAGATGATCCAGAATGAGAACTTGTAACATTAGCGAGCGAAGAGATTAGAAATGTAATTTGAATGAAACCAGAAATTATAGCTGTTCATGCCTGACTTGAGTGTTGAGCGATAGTAGCTTGATTATGAATTTGAGCGCACGCAATTTCCATATGAGCTAATTTATTTGATATCCATAGCATTAAAGAAAAAGCAAGTGTGGCTTCGATTGAAAATATGGAGAAAATTTTAGAAAATATATTGAAAAAAATATAATGTTTGAATTAATCATCATAAATAGTCTTATTTTGATTTTTTGAATTTTTTTATGAACTTCACTTCAAAAAGTTTACAATTTGATATTAGGCAAAATAATTTCGACAAATTTGCAATTATCAAAGTTTGTTTGATCCATTGTTAGGGCTTGAGTTATAATGCATGAATTTTGTCATTTGATTTTTGGATTGGTGACATTCATAAAAATAAAAGAAGTTAACCTTTTTGAGAAAAACTGATGAAATGTTAAATATGAAACCAGAAATTATATTTGAGATCTGCCTTTGCATTATCATGACTGAAGATATTGGTTTTTGCTTTTTTTCCACCAAATCTGAATGTTTTTGATTTCTATCTGACCGATTCTGATTTGAGTATTATTAAATCATTTGCTTTTATCTGATGTTTTTTGAATTCAGGGTTATCAAGAATTGCGGAATCTAAACTTTTTTGGCTTTATTTCAATGTTTTTTTATTCATTATTGATAATCCCGAGTTTCATGTTGTCTTTTCAGGACATAAAGAATTTTATCATTTCTGAACAGGAAAATGAGTGAGCGACAATTATATGAAGCGTTATAAATACAATGATTTTTTTTGTTTTTATTATTTGCTTAAGTTTTTTTGTTACATATTTTGTGGATTTCATGTTTTTATATTTATTTTGATTTTTTTTATTAAGCGGGATTTTCTTATTTTTGAATTGAATAAAATTCAGTATTTTTTATTTAAAAAAACTAAAAAAATAAATTTGACTATAAACACTTTTTGTATAAAATGCTCCTACTTTTTGATAACATAAAAATGCTAGAAGTTGGCATTTTTTAGTTTGATTTATTTGAATTAATTACGAAATAATGCCAAATACTACTTCTGCTAAGAAAGCTTTAAGACAAAATATTACTGCAAGATCTAGAAATAAACATTTCTCTGCACTTTATAAAGAATCAGTGAAAAATCTTGAGAAAGCAATAAAGAACAATGCAATAGATGAAGCAAAGGATTTACTTTCAAAAGTTTATTCTTCAATTGATAAATTAGTTAAAAAGAATATAATTCACGCAAACAATTGATCTAGAAAAAAATCAAAATTTGCTAAATTTGCAAAAAGTTTATCTTTAAAATCATAATTAATGGCTCAAAAAGGGAAACGAATTAACGAGGAAATTAGAAGTGATAAAATCAATGTTATTAGTGCGACTTGAGAACAATTATGAATAGTATCTTTTGAGAAGGCTATGCAAATAGCTGCTGAAACTGAAATGGATTTAGTTGAAGTTAGTGAACAAGACTGAGTTGTTACTGCTAAGATAATGGATTATGGAAAATTTTTGTTTAAACAACAAAAAAACATTTCCAAAAGCAAAGTTAATTCAAAGAAAAGTGAGCTTAAGACTATAAGATTGACTTACAGAATTTGAGATCATGATATTGAAATCAGAAAAAACCAAGCAATAAAATTTGCAAAAGCTGGGCATCCTCTGAAAGTTACCTTAATGTTAAAATGAAGAGAGAACCAATATTCAGCTGCAGCATTAGAAAAAGTCGAAAGCTTCTGTAGAAGTCTTGAAGAATTCTATAAATCTGAATGAAAGGTTACTAAAGCTTGAACAACATTTTATATGATGATGAATCCAAAAAAATAATAAAATATAACAATAATTTTTATGAAAGCAAAGACTCACTCTTGAGCAAAAAAAAGAGTAAAAATAACTGGAACATGAAAATATATTCTAGCTAAATCTTGCAAAAGACATCTTTTGTCTGATAAATCTAAAAAAGCAAAATGAAGAAACAAATATGGTGTAGTTTCTTTAAGGGCTAATGTTCGCGAAATGAGACAATGTCTCCCTAATGGACTATAAATTATTCTGAAAAATGCGAATTTTGCACTCAAAATTCCGTTCCTCGTTCACCGTAGCTACCGCTACGACTCACCCGGTACTCATTTTTCATACAAACTTCATCATTTTTGAGAATAATTTATAAAAATTTTAATTCACAATAATTAATAATTAATACTTTAATACAATGACAAGAGTAAAAAGAGGTCTGATGACTAAAAAAAGACATAAAAATCTGATTTCAAAAGTAAAATGATTCAGAATGATGAATGGAAATGTTTTTTCAAGAGCAAAAAATGCACTTGCAAAAGCATGAACTAATGCATATATTTGAAGAAAACTTAAAAAAAGAGATTTCAGAAGTCTTTGGACAATAAGAATAAATAATGCAGCTCGTGAACTATGAATGACTTATTCTACTTTTATTCATGCATTAAATGTAAAACAAGTTAAACTTGATAGAAAAGCTTTATCAAATCTTGCAATTGCTTATCCAGAAGTGTTTAAAAATATAGTTGATTTCGTTAAATAATTCAAAATCTTTAAAAAGGCCGGAATTTCTCCGGCTTTTTTTTCTGCGATAATACCTAGTTATGCAAATAAACTGGCGTATTGGAAATGAAGTCAGCATTATTTTTATTACA
>CAYWJC010000080.1:0-5050 GCA_964458505.1 uncultured Candidatus Peribacteria bacterium
TTAAAGTTTTGACCAATTACCTTTCAGTTGATGATTATTGACTTTATTCAAAGGTTTATAATTATCTTTCGATTTTCGCAGTCATTGCTGATATGTGACTTTTCACGATTACAATAAGAGAAATCTCAGCAAATAAAGACAATAAGGAGTTTGTAAGAAAAATAATCTGAAATATGATGACAATCAGAATGTCGCTTGGACTGGCGATAATTTTTCTTTCAGTTGCTATCGCGTATTTCTTGCCAGGATATAATTCTAAGTTAGCTTTATATTCGATTTTCATCACTTCTTTTTTTGTATTTTTCTGATTGATGAATAGTGCAATAATGTCACTTCTACAAGCTTATCTTAAGACAGAATTCTCATTCGTATCAAACACAGTCTGAAAACTTGCAAATTTTGGATTCATTTTGCTGGTCGTATTTGTCCTGTTTCCAAAATCTTTAATTACTTGAAATCCGGATTTGCAATTTGAGTCTTTCTTATGGCTTATGTGAGCTTGAGTTTTTTGAAACATCGTAATGACAACAATGATTTGGTATTATGCAAGAAACGTTGAAAAAATCAGTTTTGCGTTTGATATGCCTCACATAAAAAGCCTTGTCAAAACTTCAATTCCATACTGAATCGCAATGTTTTTAAATGTTGTTTATTTTAAAGTTGATGTAATTATTCTTTCCTTAATGGAACAAAAAAGCAAAGTCGACACTATAATCTGACTATATTCTGTTCCGATGAAAATAGTTGAAGTCTGAATGCTTTTCGGTTGATTATTTCTACAATCCATGCTTCCGCTTTTTACACATGCCATCAAAAAAAAGGATAATGAGGAAATGAAAACGCTTGTTTCGAAATCATACAAAATTCTTTTTGCTTTTGGAATTGCAATAATAAGTTTTTCGCTTGTAAATTGATATAATATTCTTTCACTCATAGCAAGCAAAGAATATCTTGATCATACTAAATATGCTTATAATTCCCTTGATTCGTTCAATATTGTCATATTTGTTTTTTTATTTTGCTTTATTTCTTCGATTTTCACATATATCCTTATTGCAAACAATGAACAGGGAAGATTACTAAAATTGAATTTTTATCTAACGATCTTTAACATCATCTGAAATATCATACTTATTCCGAAATTTTCGTTTATATGATCTTCAATCGCAACATTGCTTTCACAAGTGATTATGCTTATTAATACCTATATTGCTTCAAGACATATTTTTAAATTCAACTTTATGCCATGATATACCCTTATGATACTTTTTTTAGGAATTTCTGCATGAATATTTAATTATTATGTTTGATCATTTTTTCATTTTTGAGTTTTTGTTAATTTGATTGTTTCTGCGATAATTTTTTGAATTATATATATTCCGGGGAGTTATTTTGTTTTTAAGAGGAGTTATTAGATTTATTTTTAACAAAATAAATTGATTTGAAACAGAAATGCTTTATAATACGAATAGTTTAGATTATTTTTATAATCTTCTGTTATGAGTAAAACAAATAAAGTAAGATATTTAAATTTTCACAATTCATATAATAAGGCATTCACTTTAGTGGAACTAATAGTAGTGATAACTATACTTGCAATTCTATGAGTTATTGCATTTCTTTCATATAATTCATATACTTTAAATACAAGAGATTCTCAAAGAATAAGTGATCTTTGATTGATTTCAAAATCCCTTGAAACTTATATCTCTAAAGTATGAAAATATCCAACTCCATCCAATTCTTCTTCAATAACATACTCATGATCACTTGTCTGGACACAATGAACATTTTGAAAAACAACACAACAAATATTAAATTCAATTAACCCTCTTCCTATTGACCCTCTTTATGCTGTAGAATATGCTTATTCTGTTTTGAATACATGAAAAGAATTTGAAATTGCTTGAATTCTTGAATCAGCAGATAATATAGCTTACATGGATAGCAAAGAATTTATAGCAAATAAATTTTATAATAAATCTATTGCTGCATGATCAAAAAATGTTCAGGCATATCTGATTTGAAATTATAACTGAATAGTTGCTAAAGTTCAGACTTGATCGGAGATATATTTACTTGCTTTGCCATCGATTATATCATGAGATATTTCTTTGATTTCAATCGAATCGATGTTATTATCTTGATGAAACAATTTGGTTTTAAATAAGACTTCAAATATTCCATCAACATATGCAGATAAGGATTTGATAATGACATGATCTTATACTACACCCCTTACTATCGGAAATTTTATAGTATGGAGTTGAACTTGAATGCCATCAACAACAACTGATGCAAAAAATTTCATACAAAATATCAAAACTGCTTATTCATGATCCACTATTCAACCAACTTCAAATATTTCTTGAATTGTTTGAACTTCCGATTTAAATATACTTACTCAAAACTGAAGTGATATATTGTGGAACGAATTTTGAATAAAAATTGTGGCATCATCATTGCTGGCTGCATATGATCCTCTGATAACTTATACAGTCTGACAATCATTTTCTTTTAATTGAGATCCAGTAACTGTTATTTGAAGCTGAATAGGGGAAACTCCATCTTTTTGATTTTCGATTTGTGGTAACGATATTGTGATTTTCAGTTGAGCGAACATTCAAACTTGGGCCTCATGCAACTTATGAGCAACAACTAGATATACAGGTGTAAGCCAACCTTTAACATTAGCTAATAGTACTGCAGCATGATGACCAACCCCTACGCAAAAAACTTACATGTGAGCATATTATCAATGGTGAAGAAATGATGATGTAACCACTTGAAGCGTTACCTGAACTTTAGCAGCTTCATGAACCCTTTCTAATTGAGTCTGACACTCAAATTTTATTATTAATGCATCTTGACCTGATTGGGTTTGAGGTGAAAACGATGATTTATGGTGAAATACGACCAATACTTTGATTGCCAGGAAATGACCTTGTCCCACCTGATATCATATTCCTTCTTGATGAAATCTGGTCGCAACAACAGATTGGTGAAAAGCCTATCTTATTGCCTGAAACAATTTCAACAATGTAAGAACAAAAATCATGTTGCCTAATGCTGGAAAAAGAAAGATACAAGACGGTACTTATGTATTCCAAAATAGTTACTGAATATATTGGTCATCTTCAGTTTCTGCATCAAATAATTATTCCTATGATGTATATGTTTGATGAGCAAGTGGAAATGAAGCATATCCCCGAGGAGAAGGTTTTTCTGTTAGATGCATTAAAAATTAGAAAATACTTTTTTTATCAATCTTCGCTTGATTTTTTAATTTCTATATCTGATCTTTTTTTCATTTTTGAGCCTTTATTAGTTTAAGTATTTCCGCAATGCTTTTTTGAGGTATATTTTTACCATGATCTTACTGGTTATTTAAAACATCAAAATAATTTGTCTTGACTTCTGAAAAATAATAAACTACAATTTCTCTGTTTAAATTTATTTCTTAATAAGATAAAAAATAGAATACAAAAAATAAAAATTAAATATTTTTTTCATATTATATAAAGACATTGATATTTTTTTATAAATTAACTATTTTTTCATGGTACCACAAAAAATACCCACCAAATCTGCGACAATAAAACATAAAAAATCTTCCATTTTTTCTCCTTTATCTTTGATTCATTGATTTACAATAGTAGAACTTATAGTTATTATAACTATAGTTGCCATACTCTGAACGATATCTTTTTTGTCATATTCCTGATTCACAAGTAATACAAGAAACAGCATGAGAATGACCGATATGAAAACCATCTCATCATCTCTTGATCTTTATCTTGCGACAAGCTCCAAATATCCTATACCATCTAATCCTAGCTCGATAATGTATTCCTGATCGCTTGTCTGGACGCAGTGAACTTTCTGAAGCTCAGTACTTCAAGCTGTTTCACAAATAAATAAAATCCCCCTTGATCCAGTGTATCAAACAGAATATTCATACTCGCTCTTAAACAATAACAAAGAATACCAGGTATCCTGAATACAGGAGAATGTATCCGCATATAACAATAGCAATTTTAAACTAAAAACTATACAACAAGCTAATGCAGCAACAATATCAGCTCAGGCTATAATCAAGTGAAACTATAATTCACTTGTTGCCAAAGTATCAAGCTGATCCAATATATATATATTTGCGCTTCCTACAATAACCCTATCAGACCTTTCCCAAACAGATCTGGCTCAAATATCATCAGGATCCTTTGTTCTTGATAAAGAGGCAAACCTTCCGAATTCATACGAGACTACCAGTCTTTCTTTAAACTGAAATTCTTTCTATTTTCAACCTCAAATAATTTGGAGCTGATCAGATATAGAAACGCTAACAAATGACTCAGCTCAACTTAGCTCATTCACAACAAATCTTCAAAATGCGTACAAAAACAATGCAAACTTACAATGACTTGATCTTTATGAAACAGTTATAAATGAATCAACTTGATCAACTCTATTGGCTAATTTTACTACCAATTTAATAAAACAAATTTTAAATTCATCCGTAACTATAATAACTGCAAACATAATATCTTGAACTTGAGTAACATATTCAAACTGTAACCCTACAACTTTTTCATGATATACTATACCATCTTTAAATCACTCGCAAACACAAGCTGTCACTAAGACATCTATAATATCAAATTGAAATCTTAATTATTCCATTTCAGCCACTTGTACAGATTGAAATTTATCTTATTCTGAAGAAATAATAACAACTTCTTGTAATTCCTGATATGTTTCAGGTGGATGAAATACTTGTATTGCTGATTCGTGCGGAAATACAGTTCCTGTAAACGCAACATCAAATGCTATAAGTCAAACATCTGCCCAAAACTGGACAAGAAATTCTACTCCATGAATTTGTACTTTTGACTGTAATACCAACTACACCTGGAATTGATCATCTTGTATAGCAAATACTCAGACATTCACTTGTGCGGGGAAACCATCAAATTCTGACTGGAATACTGTATCAAGCTATCTTCAGACTTGGAATTGATCAACATGGTCTCCTACGAATTCATCAACG
>CAYWJC010000081.1:0-2099 GCA_964458505.1 uncultured Candidatus Peribacteria bacterium
CGGAAAACGTAATATCATTTTTTATCGGTCAATTTTTCATCCAAGTTATCCGAAATATTATTTGAGCTCATTCTTTTTCATTCTAAGCTTATAAATAGCTGTATTTTATCATAAAATTATAGTTATTGCAACTTTTTCGTCTCTATTGCGGTCGCTTTTCTATTAAATGATTTTATCATTTCTTTTTCATTTGAGGTTGTAAGTATATATGGCTTATAAATAGTATTATGATCTATATCTGCAGCAATGGATGACATTAAGGTGGAAAGCTGTATCTCGGCATGCATTCAATTATCAAGAACAACCGTGTATGTTATTATTCTGTATGGCTTCATAGTCTTTTTTTCATTTACATAAAAATTATCACGCTCTAAAATATTCTTTTTTCAGAAATAATCTTCCAGATTAGCTGTTATTCTTTCGAGTTCATGGATATCAGACACTGTTATTCTTCATCATAAGGCATCTGGCATCTTTGATAAGTCATAATCGGGTCTTGGATTCTTTCAGTTGTTTCATTTTCTCATTCTTGCAATCTTATCCTTCATTCAACTTGCAGATTTCGCTCTGACATTAGTCTCAAGAAATAATCCATTCTTTTCTCAAACGATCTTATCCATAGTTGCTTTGAGATTACTAATTCATTCTGTTCCAAGTTTTTTTGCATAAAAGCTCAATAGGATATTTTGCATTAGGGTAGGCTTTTCTCAAATTGAGAAAAGAGTCGGCTTATCTTCCTTAAGAAATTGTGAATACATATCACTTTTCTTTTGTCATTTGAATAGTGAGAACTCGCTATCCATTGAATTCATAAGACCATTTTTTGAAGAGAGGCTTGATTTTATTAAGGCTTGAAATTCAGCTTCGCTAATATTTCAAGAGCTTGCGATTTCATGAATAGTGAGGATTGCTGCACTGCGAGTCCTAGGATTAAGCAGGTAATTCCTCAGATTAGTAGGATGATCTTTGTCTGCTAGGAACTTTTCAACAACTGAAGACATCTCAGGAAAATCTTTGAGTTCTGAAGCAATTTGGCTCTTTGCGTCTTTAAACATCAAGGTATTTGACTCCGCCTTTCATAATCCTATTGCCTGAGCTTGAGAAGCGATGGCATTCTTCAGATTAGTAGTATTAGGTATGAGAAGAGAAGCTCAAGAAACGATAATCGCAACATTGTTCTTGACCTTTATGGATACTGCTTTTAGTTTGGGAGCTTTTTCAAAAATTGCTTCTGATCATTTTTTTATGGCTATCCCTGAGATATCAACCGAACCTTTTGCTCAAGTTTTTATTCATTTAACAGATAACTCTGTGACTTTCTTGACAGACTTATATGGAACTTGTGCTATCTTGCCCGTCATCTCTGTTCATTTTCAGATTCAGATGACTGCCTGTGATATGATTGTTTTTTCTCCTGATTTCACCGCCATTTTTGCGCCTTCCCTCATTAATGTCTTTCAGGTATTTTTCAGTCACCATCAGACAACTCCTCCTCCTGTAGTTATGAGTCCGAGTTCTGCGATTGATTTTCCTACCTTATAAGAATCTCAAGAGAATAAATCCATTATGCTAGTCTCCAATCATTGAGCCACTTTTTTGAGTCCTTCCAAACTTAAGAGAGTCTTGAGCATTTCAAGGATTACTCTTCAATTTGTCACATAAACCTCTCTTGCCAGTTCTGCATTTCATACTAGAAGTCAATCGATGACTCATTTGAGAAATTTTGATTTTGTATCATTTTTATTTGCCTCTGGAAAGATATTAAGTTTTGAATAAAGAAATTCTTGCATTTCACGTACAAGAACATCTTCAGAAAGCTTATTAGGGTTTTGCTCATGCTCAAGCTTTATCTTTTTTCTGTTATTTTCTCAAATCAGATAGGAAATGCTTGATTCAATATGAGGTGACTTTAGTTTGGAAGCCAACAGATTAGCAAATTGAACCTTGTCATTATCGGTATTTAAATCTCTCGCTTTCAATACAAGCGATTGTCTATTATACGAATATGCAGAATTTGTTTCTATACCCATAATATTTGTTTTTGTATTAAAAGGTGTTATCCGTCAATATCAGACATAAAACTTTCTAACTTTTCCAAA
>CAYWJC010000082.1:0-4153 GCA_964458505.1 uncultured Candidatus Peribacteria bacterium
TGGATCCTAATCCTTCATTCACTTGGACATCTGATAATCCTTGAATCGTTGAAGTTGATGCAAATGGTATAATCAGATGAGTTTCAGAATGAATTGCAATAATTACAGCCACGAATTGAACGGTTATTTGAGGAAATGGTGTTATGGTAACTAGTCAAGAGAGTGTTTCCTCTACAAATCTACTTATAGATACATTTGATCCTATCATATACATATGAACAGATCTTCAATTGATTGCAACAACTTTCGATCAGAATGGAATAGTTACCTCATCCAGTTGAATAATATGGGCTTCTGGCAACGAATCGGTGGTAACTGTTGATTCATCAGGAATTATAACTTGAATTTCAGAATGAACATGAACAATTACTGCAATAAGCGATTGAGTTCTATGATCCGTTAATGTTACAGTTGTTCCAATAAATCAAGTGTCAATTCCTAAATATTTATTTGTTGATTATTATAATCCTATCATATATTCTGGTGCATCTCTTCAACTCATATCCACAATTTTTGACCAAAATTGAGTTGCCATAAATCCTTGATCTGAAATAACATGGACATCTGACAATGAATCGGTATTAACCGTTGATTCATCAGGAATTATAACTTGAATCTCAGAGTGAACATGAACAATTACTGCAACAAGCGATTGAATAAGCTGATTTACTCAAGTAACTGTAAATAGTGCACTGACTGCAAATATGCATTTATTTTCTTGATGGAATCTTGTGACCTTACCAATTAACGCTTTAGATATAAATTGAAATGAAATAAATTTTTCTGCCGAAACATTTGGAGATTTTGCAGGAGCCGATGTTGTTGTCAGGTGGATAAACCAATCTTATGAGAGTCATGTTGTAAATATTCCAATCAATGATTTTCCCCTTGAAAACTGAATTGGTTATTTTATACATGTTCCATCTGAAAAAAATATAACTTTAACATGAACTCCGTATCCTCAAATAACACCCCCTACAACTCAATGATGGAATCTTGTATGATTAAATAATGTCAATGATATTGATGCAGATACATTTGGAAAATCATTTTCCTGAATCAATGTAGTAAAGTTTGATTCAATTACACAAGAATGGAATAGTCACGTTGTAAATTTTCCTCTCAATAATTTTCTTATAAATAGATGAGATTGAGTATTTATCTATAAACAATAAAACAAATTAAAATAATTATACCTTAATAAGATTAATATGGAAAACAATATTAAATATCTGATAAACTTCAGTATTATTATAATGTTAATGCTAATAACATTAAGAATATAAAAAATCCTTGTATCTTCAAAAATAACCGAACTATCGGTTATTTTTTGTTCAATAATTGAATTGACAAAAAAATTTTAAAAAATAGTATTCAATATATTTAGCATTTAAAGCAAGAAAAATGATATTATCCTTATTGATTCTTTTTTTAATCAGTCTTTCTGGACTAATAGTTACACATATATGAAAAACTGAAAAATGAATTATTGAAAAGACGATTGCGCTTTGAGCCTGATCGATGATTGCAATAAGCATCGTTCATATATTACCTGAAAGTTTAATAACAAACGAAAATAATATATTCGCATTCATTGCATGATTTATTTTAATATATTTCGTGGAAAACTTTTTAATGGTTCATAGCTGTGTTGAACATGATTGCCATTATCATAATGTTTCCATAGTTTCTTGGATTGCACTTTTTATCCATACTTTATTTGATTGAATTTGAATTTGAGCCTGATATCTTAATTCATCATATCTCTGATTTATAATTTTAGCCTGAGTAGCAATTCATCAAATTCCTGTTTCTGTTTCAATTTCCTGACTTTTAAGACATTCGAAATTCAGCAAAAAAATTCAATCGATCCTAATGATAATATTTGCACTATCTGCACCGATTTGAATTTGAATAAGTTATTTTTTTCTAAAATGAGTAAATAGCGAAAATATTGTTTCGTTGTTTTTAGCTTTATCCGGATGAAGCCTTTTGTATATTTGAGCTTCTGATCTACTTCCAACTGTTCATAATAATTCAAAAAATAGGATATTTATAATCATATTCTTTCTGATTTGAATTATCGGGGTAAGTGCGGTTAAATTATTTGAATAGATTTCTTGAATTTTTCTATATTTTTCTTTTTTAAATTTTTTAAAATATTTATGGCTATAATTTATGAAACTGCTAATTTTATAGTTGAATCACATGAAAAACCTGAAATTGACAGATTAGATTGATGACACATTAAAATTTCTCCAAAAGAAAATTTTAAAGACAGATTTCATCTTTCGCCAAAGTTAGCAATAGAACTTATGAGGCTCACAATCATCGCATGAAAAGCGATGATTGCATGATTATGAAAAAATTGAATTAAGATTTGAAGAATAAACTTTCAAGATAATTGAAATTGGAATCCGGAATTGCACATTCATCTTTACTGAAGAGCAATTGATGCAAAATATCAGAAATTTTGAAATCCGGTCATTCCCTGAAATAAAGCTGAATATAACACTTTAAATGAAGAAGATTTAAAAGAAATACGTATTGAAATCGAAAAATTATTCAAAAAAGAAAAATTTAAAAATAGTGAATGGTGATTGTAATCCTAAATTAATAGCATGTTTTCAGAATTAAATGAAAAAATAAAAAGGTACTCTAATGTTACTCCTTGGCCAGTTTGATTGATCGTATTAATACCTTTTTCAATTATTTTCAGTTATTACATTCAATTTGATTGGTATAGATGAGATTGATTATGAAGGAATTTAGCTTGGATTTTCGATAATATAAATGGAATAATTCATGAAACTGGTCATTTCACTTTTTATTGAATCAACATTATTGTCTGAGGATTTATAAGCAGGGTGACAATGCAAGATTTTACAGCTGCAGCTTGAACAGGTTTTGAAACGATTTTTCCTATTATCTTACTTTATAAGCTGTGGAAAGAAGAAGAGTTTTATGGTGTCGCATTTTGCTTGGGATGGCTTTCAACAAGCCTTTATCATACTTCTTGGTATATGTACATGTCTAGAATCGAATGACCTGTAGCCAGCTCGAATTTTCTAAAAAAACTTTTTGATTCAGTGGGGGCTGTTGGGCATCATGATTGGTATTATTTATTTTCCAGAATGTGATTACTGGAATATGATAGAATCATTGCATGACAAGTAAAAAACATAGCAATCTTATTGGCAGGAATTTCAATATTATCTGCAACTTATTTGATTTACAAATCTTTTAGAAATAATCAATAATTTATGTTTAAATGTAAAAATTGCTCAAATATAACTTCAAAGTGGATTTGAAAATGTTTGGAGTGCTCTGAGTGGAACACATATGAAGAAATAGAGGAAATCTGAAAAAGCCAAAAGAAGAAGGTTTCTTGAAAAGCTCAGGAGATTTTCAGTTTTGTTGAAAATAGTCAAGAGATTCAAAAAATAAAATTCAAAAGCGAAGAACTTAATAACGTCTTGTGAAATTGATTAACCCAGTGAAGTCTAACTCTTTTATCAGGTGAGCCATGAATAGGTAAATCAACCTTAGCTTTACAAATTGCTGATTGGTATTGAAAAGAATGAGAAAATGCACTTTATATTTCATGAGAAGAAAATATTTATCAATTATCAGATAGAGCAAAAAGACTTAAAATCAAAAACCAAAATATAAAAATCTTTAATTCAAATGATTTTGAAGATATATTGGAAACTTTAGAAAAAGATAACTCAAATCTTATTATAGTCGATTCAATCAGTGTCATATATTCTAATTCTATTTGAGCAAATTCCTGAAGTGTGAGTCAAATAAGATATATTACAGAAATGTTTATGGAATTCACAAAAAGGACAAAAAAATCTGTAGTTCTAATTTGACATGTAACCAAGGATTGATCGATTTCATGACCAAAAACACTGGAACATCTTGTTGATACCGTTCTTTTTTTGGAATGAAGCAAATATGAGAATTATAGAATTTTAAGAACATTCAAAAACAGATTTTGACCAACTGATGAAGTGTGACTTTTTGTTATGAATGAAAATGGTTTAGAGGATCTGAAAAATCCAGGACTTGAATTTATAAATTCTGATAATCAAAATATAAATTGATCTGCAATTGCAGTTAGTATGGAGTGAAATCGTCCGATATTGAT
>CAYWJC010000083.1:0-3361 GCA_964458505.1 uncultured Candidatus Peribacteria bacterium
GTATAATTTGTGTTTAATTCAGCGTTTGTTACATTAGTAAAACTAAATGCAAGAGTAGATGTAGTTGCCGCAATAAACGACAAATGATCAGTCCTGAAAGTGCATAATAAATCTGAATTTAGAGTACAGCTTCAATCAGGAGTAACTCTCGTCCAAGTGGATCAATTGTCAGATCTGTATAGCTCTAATGTTGTTCAGGAAGAAGATCATGGAACTGCAAATCAAACATTGAAGAATCCTCAGCTTGAAATTAGAGAAGCTCATTCTGCTCATACTCTAATTGTTTCCAAAACAAGTATTCAAGATCAAATTTCACTTCAAGTAGCAGCGTCAGCAAGCGTGCTATCGACTAAAGTCGGTGGTAATAGAATTCAATTCCATACAGCAGATCCACTAACTGTTATATTTGTTCATGAAATCGTCAAAGATCATGTTATAAAATTGGAATCATTAGGATCGGATAAGATATTTAATATTACACCGCTTAAGTCCAAAGTTCATCAAGGAGAAATATTTCAAGTTAATGTTGCAGCTCATGTACTGGTTACTGTTCAAGAAAGAGTTATCGGCAATCATACCGTAGTAAAAGTTCAAGTGCTGTTAGAGATATTTCAGAAATCATCTGTTAAACTTATCAAAAAATTATAATTTGTGGATCAGGTCAAATTGTCAAAAGCAGATGATCAACTTCAAATTCCTCAAGAAAACGATAAGGCTGTGCTTCAAGTTCAAACGAAATTTGATATACTTCAGCCCGTATAAGTTATAACATATCAGGTTCAACTTGAAAAATTAGGTTCAGTGAAACTAAAATCTATTTCTGCTCAAGTTTGAGTAATGTTTTTTGTATTTTTTCAGGTAATTGAAGGTCCTTGAGCATCTACGTCATACGTAAGGATATTTGAAGGAATGGTATTTGTGTTTCATGCGATATCAGTAAAAGATCAAGTTCCAACTTGTATTGTCATTGGAGATGTTCAATTTGAAGTCGCATCAAATGTATAAGCTGTTCATGTTCATGTAAAACTACTTATTGTACCGTTACTTATCGTTATAGCACCTGAATCAAAAGTTATGCTTGATTCACTTAAGCTTCAAGTAACCGAAACAACAGATCAACTTGCAATAGGAGTTCAACTTATAATATTTCAAGTTAAGGTTGCTGTTGGGGCTATAGTATCCTTTATAGCAGTAGCTGTTATTCATGAAGCAACGACTGTAGTCCCAGAATCAACAACACTTCAACTGAAATTAATGGTTCAATCTACAAAAGATGATAAATCAATTCATGTAAAGCTTATTCATCAGCTTCAGTCATTAAATCAGCTTCAGGTGAAAACTGATCCTGAGGCATCCGTTATATTAAAATTTACAATGTCACCTGTATCAAGAGTTCAACTGAATACCATGTCAAAATTATAACTTCAAGAATTGGTTCCATTAACAAATCATGCATTTATCGAATTTCAAGTACTATCGACTAATGCAAAAATTTGCAATGGACTTATGACCGAGGTCACAAGAGTCAGTATACTTAAGATACTGATTGCTTTTTTGAATAGAGTTTTTTTCATATAATGAATTATTAAAAAATTAAAATAAAACCATTTATTATAATTAAAAAATATAAAAATACAAATTTTGTGATATATGCATAATTAAGTAATTCAACTAATTCTAGATATCATTTTTTTGACAAAAAATTGTTACAGAATATAATTATTGGTTTTATATCAAATAATTATTATTTTTTGATATAAAATAAGGTTCTAGTTCTTAAAACAAATTTATGCAAGCAAATGAAGAATATGGACAACTTGCAAGTGTTGATTCAGTAAAAAAAACTATGGAATCGCTTGCAAAAAATTGAATTCATTCCTTTTTGGTAGACAATAGAAAAGAAGCAAAAGAAAAAATTTTGGAATTCATTCCAAAATTCAGTGAAATAATGACAATGACCTCGACAACTCTTATGGAAGCAGGAATAGATGAGACATTGAATGAATCCCATGAATATATTTCTGTAAGAAAAAAAATGGCAGATTGAAATATCAGCTCAATTGAAAAACAAAGGTTATGAGCAGCGCCTGAATGGGCAATTTGAAGTATTCATGCTGTTACTGAAGATGGAAATATAATGATAGCCTCAGCAACTTGAAGTCAACTTTCTGCTTACGCTTATTGAGCTCTGAATGTTATTTGGGTTGTTTGAACACAAAAAATCGTATCAGATATTGCTGAAGCTGAAAAAAGGATTCATGAATATTCTTTTCCTTTGGAAAATGAAAGAGCTCTTAAAACTTACTGAACATGAAGTTGAATCAATAAGGTCTTAGTTATAAATAAAGAAGTTATTCCTTGAAGAATACATATTATTTTTGTAAAAGAAAAATTAGGTTTTTAATCTTTAATTTTAAAATTATGAAAAGAGTTGTTCATTTTGAAATTCCATCAAAAGATCCCTTAAGAGCTGTAAAATTCTATAAAGGAATATTTTGATGGGAAATAGATAAGTGGGGTTGACCACAAGAATATTGGACAGTTGTAACTTGAGAAGAAAAAGAATCATGAATCAATTGATGAATAGAAAAAAAAGATATCCAAGGAGGTTATGTTTGTGTAATTGATGTTCCGAATATCGATGAATATTCGGAAAAAATCATCGCCAATTGATGAATTTTGATTGATCCTAAAAGAGAAATAAAATGAGCATGATTTCTAGCTTATTTTAAAGACTCTGAATGAAATGTTTTTTGAATAATCGAGGCTCAAGATATGTAATTTTTAGTTTTTTAACAACTTTAAAAATGCAAACCTTTTATTTCTTAATGTGTAAATATGATAAATTTTCCAATAAATGCAGTTCATATTCATCTTTTACTTAATCATTTTCCTGTGGTTTTGTCTGTAATTTGACCTGTGATATTAGTAGTTTGATTATTTTTAAATAAAAAGGAGGTTATAAATACCTCCTTGTTTATTTTTATATTTGTTTCTCTTTTGTCGATTCCCATATATTTTAGCTGAGGTCAGGCGGCATGACCTGTATCTGCTGTCTCATGAGTAAATCTTCAAGCTCTTGTTATGCATTATAAAGTTGCAACGTATACCTTTTATGTCTTACTGGTTTTATGATTTTTATCAATTTTAACCATATATTTAAATTGGAATAATAATAAATTCAAATTTTTCTATTATATTGTCCTGATTTTTTCAATATTGGTTTTATGATGAGTATCTCTCACTTGATATTACGGATGAGCAATAAGACATACCGAAATATATGATCAAGCAAATTAGAATTGATTTTTATAAAATATTAATAATATTGACTTTAATTAAAAATTAAGTATATATTATA
>CAYWJC010000084.1:0-15303 GCA_964458505.1 uncultured Candidatus Peribacteria bacterium
GATTAGTAAGAAATTCAGATATATTAATCATGAATTGTGTCAATGCTGGGATTTCCACTCCTGATTTCGTGAATGATTCTGTTATTTTAGGAATAATGAAAGTCATCATGAATGTCACCATTCAAAGAGTTATGAATACTAGAATTGCAGGGTAAATCAATGCTCATTTGATTTTTGATTTCAGTTCAATTGATTCTAAAAGCTTTTTATCTAATTCGATTAGTACTCTGGGCAATCATCATGTTTTTTCTCAAACAGTAATAAGAGCTATAATAAGAGGATCAAAGTATTTTTGATATTGTTTTAAAGTATCTGAAATCGATAATCAATGATCAAGATTTAATCTTATTTCATTTACTATCATTTTCATTTTTGGGTTTTTTACTTGTTTATACAAGATTCAAAATGCAGTTTTTAGATCAATTCAACTATTTAAAAAGTTTGATAACTTATCGATAAATTGCCATACTTCTTTTTCTGAAATTCATCAAATTACAATTTGCTGAGTTGTTTTTGTTACAATTCAAGCTGGTTTTTTTCATGTTTTAAGAGCATATCTGGCATCATCAAGAATCTGCAAAAATTTTGCATTATTGAAGTTTCAGTTATTATCTATAAATTTTGGTTGTCCTAGAGAAAACATGATTTATTTTAGTTATTAAATTTTTCAATTTTTAAATATAATATCGATTGCTTCTTTGATTACTATTTCATATTCTCATTTTTTATAAAGATCCACTAATGTTGAATATTTCTTTTGTAATTTTTCTTCCTGTTTTTTTATTACTACCCTTTGCTCATTCGCTATAGCCTTTTTTAAATAAAACTTCATTTTATCATGAACATATCATTCTCTGTAATATAAAAGAACATCCTGTTTAAGTTTTATGAATTCTCATATTTTATATAGCCTTTCTAATCTATCAAGCCGTATCTTCAATTCCCTTTCATACCTTTCTTTTTTTATCTGCTCGATTATATCTTCTTTGGTTTTGTTTTTAGTCTGTACATTTTTAATATTCTTAAGTGAATTTGTTTCACTTAATATTTTTTGCAATTCTTCCTTATTGGTAATCAAATCTTTTTGTTTATCTCTTGAAAAAATAATCAAAGATAAATCATCTTCATAATTAACGCTTCAATTGTATTCTTCAACTTCTCTCATTATTTGCTCGAAAATCTTTTCAGGATTTGAAAATTTTTCTGCAAAAGTTAGAAATAATTTTTCTAAACCTTCAACTCAAAACATTTTTCCAAAGGTATCCCTGATTTCTATTATTCAGTCAGTATAAGCCAAAACTACATCTCAATCATCCATTTCAAGTTCTTTAACTTTAATAGAAGATACATTGTTTATCATTCTAACTCAAAGAGCTAATCATCAACAAATAACTCTCTCAACCTTATTCTCTTTTTTTCTATAAACAAGAAGTGGAATGTGTCATGCTCAAATATAATTAAGCGAGTTTTTTATATGATTCCATTCAAAGAAAATCGATGTTATAAACATCTTTCATTTTATCCTTTCTTTAAGTCAATTATTTATCTTTAAAAACAAATCTTGAAAGCTTTTTATTTTTTTTGATAAATCAAAGAATAATTTAGTCATCATTGTAACAGTAAATCATGCTTGTATTCAATGTCATGTAGCATCTCAAATATAAAACAATGTCCTTTCATTATCTATCTTATAATATCAAAAAGTATCTCAGATGATCTTATCTTTTCAAATGATTTTTCAAAATACATTGAATCATTGGATTTTAAAATCTTCTAAATCCTTAGTTAAACCGTTTCAAAGTATTTGAAATATATCGTTATCCTTCAAAGTATCTTCATTGATATCATTTATTGTACCAGTCTTTATAAGCATTTTCTCAATGTCATTAAAAGTCTTTAATCTTTTAATGTAATCTTTTTTATTTTGTCTATTCAGTGAGGAATTTTTGAAAAAAGATTTTAATTTTCAAAACAATGAGTTATCTTCATTGTTTTTATCATTTTCAACACTTACTCATAAATCTCACAATATCTGATCAATTTTTTCAGATTTTTTACTTTCTTTTTCTTTATTGTTTTTTTCTTTGGTATGTAAAGATTGAACTTTTGTTAATATATTTAAAGCTTCCTTATTATTAGGAAAATCAAAAACAAGCTTTTTTGAGATACTTAGTGCTTTAAGATAATCTTTCTTTGAAATGTAAAGCTTTATTTCTTTTGATTGTTTCTTGAATGCAAAATCATCCTGCTCTTTTTTAAGCTTTATTTTTTCATTCTCGTTTTTCTGTTCAAATTTTCTAAGAATAACATCCAAAGAACTTAATCTTAAGTACAAACTATCAATTATTTTTTTTATTTTTTTTATTTTTTCTTGTGCAGTTCTTGAAACTGATTCAATATTGGAAGATTCCATTGTATATAATTTTTTTAAAACCTCTTCATTATAATTTATTGCTGATTTGGTTTTTAATATCAATTCTCTTGTTGCATATATAGCATTATTGTAATCGGAGATTTTCTCATACATTTTTATATATGAGAAAGCATCCTTAAATCATTTTATGACTTCAGGATCTTGTTTTTTTGGAGTTAATATGTTTTTTATTTTTTGTATGATCACAACAGAAAGTTAATTATAAATCTATATTAATTTCATTATTTCTTCAATTGTCGTTTTTCAAGTTGCACATTTTAAGAATCAATCTTGCATAATTGTTATCATTCATAATTCTTTAGCTTTTTCTTCAAGATCATGAACAGAAGCTTTATTTAGTATCAAAGAATCAAGCATGTCATTCATAACCAAAACCTCATAGATTCAAAGTCTTCATTTAAATCATGTTCAATCACAATCAGGACATCAGGTTCATTTATAGAAATTAATATCTTCAACTTTTTCCTCAATAATGTTTCATAGGTAGGTTGAAACTTTTTTTATCAAGGTCGGATCAGTTAATTGATATGGCTTAATACATTTTTCACAATTTTTCTTTACTAATCTTTGAGATACGATAAGCTTTAATGATGAAGATATAAGAAATGGTTCTATTCACATATTTATAAGTCTCTGGATTGTTCAAGCAGCTGAATTGGTATGTATTGTTGAAAGTACAAGATGTCAAGTTAGAGCTGCTTCTATTGAAAGCATTGAAGTTTCCTTATCTCTTATTTCTCAAACCATGATAATATCTGGATCTTGTCTTACAAGAGACCTTAATCATTGAGCAAAATCAAATCAAACATCTTTTTTTACTTGAGTCTGATTGATATATGGAATATTATATTCAACCGGATCTTCAAGAGTAGTTATATTATAATCTAAAGGATCATAATATTTCAGCATGCTGAAAAGTGTCGTTGATTTTCAGCTTCAAGTCGGTCATGCAACAAGTATCATTCAATATTTACTTTTAAGACTCTCTTTTATTTTCTTAAGGTTCAAATCTATAAAATTAAGCTTTTCAAGATTCAATAATGAAAAATCTTGGATAAGAATTCTCATTACTACTTTTTCTCAATCAATTACTGGCATAATACTTACTCTGATATCAACCATTTCAGTCACATTTTCTGATTTGAATGCCATTTTTCAGTCCTGAGGCCTTTGTTTTTCATCAATTCTCAAATTGGATGCTATCTTTATCCTCGACAAAAGCTTTGAATATTCACCGTGGCTAATCTTATCCACATAAACAAAATCTCAACTTTCTCTGAATCTTAATATTACGAAATCACGAGTTGGCTCTATATGGATATCTGATGCCTTCAATTTAATCGCATTCTCAAATAAGCTTGAAGTATATTCAATTATATCTCAAACATCATTTTTAATGGGGAAATCCAGAAATTCATTTTGTTTTTTTGTTCTATTTTCAAACATTTTTTTGTTTTTTATATAATGTATATTAGCTATTATAATATTTATTTAAAATTTATGCAAATATTAGACATTGCCAATTAAATTTCACTACTTTTAATTCAAAAATAATTTGATTTATTAAAAAAATTATTACAATACAGCTTGTATCGCACTTAATATTAATATTATAATAATTGACAAATTATAATATTTATGTTTTAATAAAACTGTTGATATATTAATCAATATTATTTTATATTTTAATTTATTATCTATGTATATAGAGAAAAAACAAGTTACTTCTAGTACAAAAGGTTTTACACTTGTGGAACTTATAGTTGTAATTACAATCCTTGCTATTCTAGGTACTATAGCTTTCTTATCTTTTAATGGATACTCAACAAGTGCTAGAGATTCAAAAAGAACAAGCGATCTTAACAGTATCAGTACAAAAATTACAGTTTGACAAGCAAATGGTACTAATATAATTAATTATGTCACCCCTAATTCTGGTCCATCTAACTCATTAAGCGGAACTACTATTACTTCTGCATCTACTTCATGATTAGCTGGTAATACCTGATCAATATATATTGATTCAAGTGATTATGCTGGTTGAGATGTAAACTATACTGCTTTATGAATCAAACAAACAGATTTCCAAGATCCAAGTTCACAAGATTCATATAAGTTATGAGTGACAACTTTAGTAGGTTGAGCATACGAGGTTGCTGCCACAATGGAATGAGATAGTTCTCCTTCTGCAAAAATTCTATGAACATACAAACCAAGAACTTCAACTGGAACATACGCAGCTACAATATCTTCAACTTGAGCAAATCTTACAGCTACAATTTGATCTTCTGATATTGGAAAATTAAGGGCACAGGATGTTACTAATTTATGAACTATAAGTAAAATTTCAGCTGATTGATTGACTATTACCTTTTCTGCTGCACCTTCAAGCACCTGAGCATTATACCTAAAATACGCTGAACTTGAATGACTATTACAATGAGTTTCTGAAGCAAATAACAATAATACTACAATTTATACAAGTGAAGCAGTTTCAGATTGAAACACAAATGTATTCCCTTACTAATCCAATCTTAAAATATAATAAAAACCTCCAATTGGAGGTTTTTATTATATTTATTTGAAATTATTTCAATTTAATATAAACTTAGAAAAAGCATAATAAATTAATTTTTATAAAAATGAAAACAGGTCATAAATGATTTACTCTTATCGAATTGCTTGTTGTTATTACAATTCTTGCAATTATCAGCGTAGTTGCTTATACAAACTTTTCATGAAGCACATCTAAGGCAAAGAATTCAAAAAGATTAGGAGATATCACAAATATTGAAACAGCGCTTGAGACTTTTTTTCAAAACAATAATTATTATCCCCTTCCTTCAACCTATAGTTCTTGAACCAATGTGTGGTGATATTCATCATGAGCAACGGCTACTCCGACAAGTACTTTTACTTGATCGAAAGATGTGGACATAATAGTGTCAGTAAGCTGATCACTCATTGTATGAGGATGAAAGGTTTTTGAAAGCGGATGAACAGATCAGGTTTGAGCAAAATGAACAATGGATTCGACTGTACTATCAAAACAATACCTATCTCAAGAATTACTTGATCCTTCTTTAAAGGATATGAAAGTTTGAGATAGCTCAACTTTTAAGGATTATTGAATCTGAGAATACATATATTCAGTTTATGCAAAACCGAATAATCCTACAAGCTGGAATTCCAACTGAAAAAAATGACAAGCCTACAATATTGCAGCAACATTATCAGATGATCAAAAAACATACTTAACGAAAACCGCTTGAAATTTTGATAAAACCTCTTGTACTAAATGTCCGGACTCATTAATTTGAAGTGGAAGTGTTAGTTTGGAGGAATGAGATAGTTATTCTTGATCTGAAGTAAGTAATTCGAATATAACTATACCTTACCCAATAGAAGGTTTTTAGACAATCTCTTAAAATATTGAATTAACTTTTAATTTTAAATAATATGAAAAAGAAAAAAATAATACCTATTAAAAATACTCTAATTCCTACTGTCATAGATAAGACACCAGGTGGATGAGAAAGGGTTTATGATATTTATTCAAGACTTCTTGAAGATAGAGTTATCTTTTTATGAGATGCTATCGATAACATGGTTGCTAATACAGTAATTGCACAATTGCTATTCTTAGAAAAACAAGATCCAAAATCTCCAATTACAATGTATATAAATTCTCCTGGATGACATGTTACTGCTGGACTTGCAATTTATGATACAATGCAATACATCAGTTGCGATGTTGTTACTGTTTGCGTATGAATGGCTGCAAGCATGTGATCAGTAATATTGGCTTGATGAACGAAAGGAAAAAGGTATTCATTGCCAAATTCTGAAATAATGATACATCAGCCTCTTGGATGAGCTGAATGACAAGCTACTGACATTAGAATCGCAGCTGAACACATCTTAAGAACATGAACAAGATTATATTGAATATTAGCTAAGCATACAGGAAAAGATATTAAGCAAGTTGAAAAAGATTGTGACAGAGATAACTACATGACTGCAGAAGATTCACTTGAATATGGACTTATAGATAAAATCATAAAAAATAAATAATATTAGAAATTAACAAAAATATAAAAATAAAAATTTTAAAATGAATACAAAATTTGAATCATAACAGACAAAATACCTGAAAATTATAATCCAATTTTAAATAACTTAAATCAAAAAAGAAAAGATAAATTTGTTGATGTGGATTTGTTCGGCGGCAAATTTTATAGATTATTAAGCGAACATAACACAAAAGATGAATTAGACGAAACATTTAACTTGCTTTAAGAAGTTGATATAATGTTTTGCAAGCAGAATGTATTGTTAAATGAAATCAATTATATATAAACAGTATCTTAAACTCATAAACATTCCAAATGAAATGACTTGAAATGTACTTTGACAAGGAAATTTCAAAGAAGTTTGCTGAACTTGAACAAAATGAAAGAAATTTTAAGGTTTCGGAAATTGTTGATAAAATAACAATGGAAGAAATTAAGTGTTTTTGATGATTGCCACTGCATGCTGTGGAACTTTGATGATGAGCTCATCCTGATAGATACCATGATTTATTTAAATATCTTATAAAAAGCTGAAGCAAAATCGATTGGGTAGATATATCTTTAACAATGCTGAATCTTGCTAAATCATATTTGAAGAATGAGTTTAAAAACCGAATTAAAGTATTAAATTTCATAGAAAGTGATATCGAAAAATATTTAAAGAGTTTAGATGACAATGAATTAGATATAATCATAATGAAATACACTTTTGAGTTCATTGAAAATTTAGATGATTTTTTCTTCCTGATATCAAAAAAATTAAAAAATGGCAGAAGTCTAATCTCAACAATATCACATTCCGATGAAAACATTAAAATAATCACAACCAATACAAAATTTTTTATAAACTGAAAAGATTTTTGAAATGATAAGGAATTGAAAGTTAAGCTAAAAGACTGAGATAGAATACTTTTAAAGTTTTTCAAAGAATCTTGAAATCCTGATTCTGGATTTTTAGAATGAGCAGAAACAATGATATACTATCACTCCTTTAAAAAAATCATTAATTCTGCAAAAAAACATAATCTTAAGGTTTTTATTCAGGATTGAAATGATTTTTTACCGATGGAGAAAAAAATGGATATCAAACAAACTATATTGTTAATAAGGAAATAATGTATTTTTATACAATAACATTTATATCTTTTGTTATAGATTGGACTTCAAAAAGATTCATGGAATTTTTTTTGGGTGACAAAAATATTAATTTAATTTGAGATTTTTTAAATCTACATATTTCAAAAAATCCTTGAATAGCCTTCTCTTTGCCAATTGAATGATTAATTTTAAAAATATTAACATTTATAATTATATCATCAATCATTTATTATTATTTCAAATACGAAAAATCAAAATGAAACATAATTCAAATCGCATATTGATTGATAATCTGATGAGCCATCTGAAATTGATTGGAAAGGCTTATTTATTCCAGCGTGATTGATTTCATAAGCTTAAAATATTTTGCAATTTTTAATTTTGCTGATATATTTATTAATATTTGAGTCATTATATTAATTTTCTCATACATAAAAAATGAGCACAGAAGAAAATAATTTAACAAATGAAGATATTTTAGGTCCAGTTAAAGTAGAACCTTTAACTATTTGATTAAATGCATTATGAAGCCTTATTTGATGATTTGCAGGTTGAATCATAATTCTTTTTTCAATTTATTTTTTCTCACTTAAGACAGGATCATTCAGTTGAGTTTATCCTTACATATTTTCTTTGACTTGATTTTTTGCAACACTACTGACTTCTTCTTTGAATCTTATTATGAATAAGATAATCAATCCTGAAAAATACAAAAGATGATCCATTACATTTGTTCAGGTTTTCTTGTTTTCTATATTCTTGTATATCTTTTTAGCTCCTGGATATCTTTATACAGCATACAATCATGATGAAATGCTTATATATATTTTCACTATCCATATTTTAGTGAGCATTTTATGAACATCTATTCTTTCTGAAGTCTTATCAAATTATAGATATATATTAATCGGACTGTATTGAAGCTTTATCGGTTTTTTTGTTTCGATATTGATTTCTATAGTAACCTTCTTGAATGTCACAAAATCAAATCAATCTTTATATATATTGATTTGAGTTATAATCATAATAAACGTATCTATAAATGTTTTTAGGAATATTTTCGAATATATTTATTATCTCTTGTATAAAATAAGCTGACTTGATTATCTTTGAGATATTTTTTCGCAGATCGAATCAGAAGAAAAAGAAATGGTCGAAAAGGCAAAGAAAGAACTTGAAAAATTTAACTAAAATATGGAGCAAATACAACTTTGAAAATACAGGCATTTCAAATGAAATGAATATGAAGTTATCTGAATTGCAAAAAATTCAGAAAACCCGGAAGAAGAATTTGTTGTATATAAGGCGCTTTACTGAGGGTGACAAATCTGGATAAGAGAAAAAGGAATGTTTAGCGAAAGCATTGAAAGAAATTGAAAAGTAATGAAAAGATTTGAATTTATTTGATAACAATTAATTAAAATGAATAAAATTGCACAAAAAATATTAGAAACTTACCTGAATGAGAAAAAAATCCTTTCTGTAGATGATTTATGATTAAGAGATCATGAATTGACTAAAACAAAGGATTTGTGTTTTGTTACACTTTATAAAGATTGAAAAATAATTGCTTCAAGCTGAAGGGTATCGATAAAAAAATCAAATACGATTTTAGAGCTTATAGAAAACACTTTATTTTGCATAAAGGATCCAAGATTTGCTGAAGCTATCAAAAACCCTTTAGAAGTTAAAAAAATCAATTTTAGAGTTGATATAATCACAAACGAACAGAGAAAAATTGTATCAAAAGTGGAGGAGGTTGATATTAAAACTGACTGATTGATAATCATAAGCCAAAATCTTTGAAAAATTTGAGTCGTTCTTCCGAATATCACAAACCTGATTTCAACCCCAAAAGATCTTTTCTCTCTTGTTTGTAAAAAAGCAGGGCTTGATTCAGATTCTTTGAAGGAAGAGGATTATGTTTTGTATAGGATACAATCCACGGTCTTTAGTGATTTTTAAAGAACAATGAAAATATTTGATATCACCATTTTCTGAATACAAATCGCTCCAAGCTATTATGGGCTTGCTTATGCTCTTGGTTTTATTTTAGGTTTTTATTTCTTGAAAAAAAGAAAGTTTTTATCTGAAATTGATCTAGAAAATCTAGTAATTTATATTTTCTTTTGAGTGATTTTAGGATGAAGGATTTGATATATTCTTTTCTATAATTTAGACTTTTATATTTCAAACCCATTTGAAATCCTTGCTTTTTGGCATGGATGAATGAGTTTTCATGGTTGAGTGATATGAGTAATAATTGCTATGCTAATATTTTCAAAAGTTAACAATAAGAATTTTTTCGATATTTCAGATAATGTAGTTTGTGCTTTGCCTATTGGACTTTTTTTGTGAAGGATATGAAATTATATAAACAAGGAACTTCTATGAAAGCCTTATGAATGATTTTTGGCGGTCTATAAAGATTGAATCTGATATTTCCCCTCTCCCCTTTTGGAAGCTTTTTTAGAGTGAATCATACTGTTCTTCTTACTGAATCATTTCTATAGGAAAAGGAAGTATAAATGAGAAATCTGATGATATTTTCTATTTTTTTATGGAATTTTCAGGTTTTCGGTAGAATTTATAAGAATTCCTGATTCTCAGATTTGATATGTTTTTTGATGGCTAACCTTGTGACAGATTCTATCAATTCCAATGATTATAATTTGAATATATTTCGCATATTTCTTTAAAAAACATCCCGATGAAAAATAAATCATTTTCAAATTTGCTTATTTTAACAAGCGCTTTTGTTACAATAATTTCATCTGTTAATCCTTGAATTTTGATTTTTTGAATGAACAAGGATTTTCTGGTTTCTTGAAATTATCTTTTGTTTTTGATTCAGTTTTTGCTTTATCAATTTCTTCACGGATGACTTTTTCATATACTTTCAAATAGTCTTTTCATATACATTTTCTGAAATCAGCTTGAAAGCTTTATTTGAAATAAGAGATATATAACTTTTTTTGTGTTGAACTCTATTTTTGTATGAATTGCCCTATTATTTCTGTCAACATGAACAACAATCTGAATTAGCTGATTTGCTATGGCTATTTTAGCCTATATAACCATGGAGCTCAAAAGAAGAAAGAATCCTGAATATAAATCCGCTTTATTATTTCTTTGAATAAATGTTGCAATCGGACTCACTGGAAATATTAGCTTTGTCTGACATCTTTTCTGAGCGATATTCGGGATAATGTTCTACTTCTTCAATAAAAAATCCTACTAAATTTAGTAGGATTTTTCGAATTATTACCAAAATTTAAGTGATTTTTTAAAATCCGTAGTAATTTTTCATGTTTTGGTGTTGATTGTATAGTATATATGTCTTAATGGCATTTTACTTCATTTTAATTTACCGATAACTTTAAGTTCATCTTTTGTTCAAGAAACTTTTAAAATATCTTCAAATACAAAATTAATGCTTCAAATTCATTCAATAAATATTTTTTCATCAGGAAAACTTTTTTCTTGACAGAGAGTATAAATAAATTTAAATGAACCATCATCTAATTTTCATAAATCTCTCATTTCTTGAAAATTTCATAGTATGATTTCCTTATCCTTTAATGAATAAATTTGAGAAGCACTAACATTTCATCATCTTGATTTTACTCTAATATTTTCTGAACTAAGATCAAAATAATCAAATTCAGAATTTTCAAAAGTTATCTCAATTTTTCGTTTTGTAAAGTTATATATTACAGCATTTGGATATTTTATTAAGCAAAAATATAAACAACTGTCATATTTAACATAACAACCATATTTATCATTATAATCAATAATTTCCTCTCAATTATCCAAATCAAGCAAGCACATTTTTCAAGTTTCAGTGTTTTTGGCAGTAATGACATTTTTAGGTAATACATCCTGAGTATTTAAATCACTAACTTCAATCTTATATTTTTTAACAAATTCCTGTTTTTCTTTATCATAAATATAAAAATCTTTTTTATGTTCATTTTTTGAATTAGCAAAAAGTGAGAAATTTTTTCATTCTGTTATAATTTCATATCCCGGAAACGAATCATTTTTCGGTGAATTCTCAGATTCTAAAATTCAAGAAACTTCTTCTCAGACTTCTTTTGAAATACTTTTTCAAAAAGCTACTGTATTATTTTCTGATATTTTATTATTCAAAAATACCATAAATTCAAAAAATTCAAATCTGCATTTTTTATTATCAAATGGTTCATCCATAAACATTCTTATAAATTTCAACTTCCCTTCTAAATTTCCTCATTTAAGGGCTCAAATATTTTTAAAAACATTTTTTACAGTGTTCATGAAAGATTCATCATTATAAACAAATTTCAGAATGTCCATCTTTTTTTGATCAATAAATTTGGCTGCTTTTATATCAGAGAAAAGATTTATAATGATTGTTTTGATATTCATTTTCGCTAATTTCTCATTTTGTTCAGTATCTCCTGTGAATACAAATTTGAATCAAAGATTTCCTGTTAAAACAGAAATTGTTTTTTCATTAAATTCTAAATTCTCAGTATAATTCTCTGTAACGCATTCAATAAATTCATCAAAATATTCTGATTTTAAAACCTCTTCATAATTTTGACAAATAGAAACCTCCCTCAATGATCTTGATTTAAATGTGCTATTCATGTTTAAAAAATTAATTATTAATAATATACACTGGTTTTTTATATATATGATTTTTTCAAAATTAGCTTAGTAATTTTCTTAACTTTTGAAATAAGGTTATATTTTTTGGCTTAAAATTTTCTGAATCTTTAGGTGAGATAATCTCTCAATTCTTTATATTGATAATATACTCTTTGTCACTTTCCTTTCATTCTATCCATCACCTAACTTTAATTTCACCATTGTTACCAAATGAAATCTGAGAATCTTCATCAATGTATTTAAATTCTTGATTTACTGATCAAATTCAATCAATAAAAACTTTATATATGGGATTGCTTCGATCTAGATTATAAAAAGCATAAACAAAACAAGTTCTATCATTAGTGCTTTTATTTTTTAAATAACTGAAATTGTCTAGTATAATTTTATTATCTTTCAAAGAATATAAATTTATTTTATATTCTTCTTCTCATTTTGTTTTTATACAAACGAACTCATTGCGATAATCAGCAAATTCAAATTTAGAATTTTCAAAAATATTTATAACTTCTCATCAAGAAAAATCATATACTATAGCATTATTTCATTGAATTAGATAAAAATATAACTTTCCGTTAAATTCGACATGAAATCAATACTTTTTATCATACGAAATAATCTCTTCCATATTATCCAAATCTAAAAATACCATTTTTCATGTTTCAGTATTTTTTGCAGTAATAACATTACTAGGTAAATGTTCTTTTATATTCAGATCACCTATAATAACTTCATATTTTTCTATTTTTTCTTGTTTAACCTTATTGCAAAGAAAAAAGATTTTATTATTGCTACCTTTATCATACGACAAAAGCACTAATTTGTTTCATTCTGAAACTATTTCACAATCTTTATATAATTCTACAGCTATAGGATCTTTATCTAATATTTTAGAAATATTTTTTCAAAACTCTTCTACATTATTTTCTATGATTTTATTTCATAGAAAATGAAAAAAATATGAAAAATCAGTTCCTGATTCTATTTTTCAATCTTTTGAAAACATTTTCATAAAATTCATTATTCCCTCTCTGTTTTCTCATTTATAAGTTCAAATATTTTCATAATGCTTTTTTGCAATATCTATAAATTTTTCATCTTTTTCAAGTTTTTTCAGAATCTGCAATCTTTCATTGGTTATAAACTTACCTGATCTTACCTCATTGAAAAATTCAATAAGTACTTTTTTTAAATTTTCTCTTAAATATATTTCATTTATTCCTATTACAATATAATCAAAAGCATTATCGGGATTAGTATTTGTTTGAAAAATATAACCCTCTGCAAATTCTTCTATAACCACTTTCAAAAAATCATCAAAATATTTCGATTGCAATACTTCATTATAATTCTTACAGATTTCAATTTCTTTAACAGAATTTGATTGAGTTTCTTGATTGATTTCTTGAGTCATAATTGAAAAACATTAATAGGTAATAATTTATTTATATTGATTTATTACAAATGTCAAGTTTAATTTTTGACAAATAGACAATTTTATTTTATATCAAAAAATTGATAATTTAAATTTTGCTTTAATATCAAAAAAGCTCATCATGAATAATGAGCTTTTTTTATTTTATCTACCAAAATTTCTCTTGGCTCATTTTAATGAGTCCAGGGCTTTATAAAATTCTTTTTCATTGAAATCCGGCCAGAAAGTGTCTGTAAAATAATATTCGCTATATTCTGATTGATAAAGAAAATATCAGCTTAATCTGATATCTCAACCAGTTCTTACTATCAAATCAGGTGGTGGATATTTTCATGTTTCCAAATAATTCGAGAATATTTTTTCATCAAGATTTTCTAAAACATTATCGATATTTTCAGGAGTCAGTTTTTCAACATTTTCCTTTAGGAATTGTTTTACTCATCTTACAATTTCATCTTGTCATCCATAGGCCATTGCCAGTATAAAAGTTATTTTAGTTCCCTCTTTTGTCTTTTCTTGTAAATCAAGCAAAATTTCTTTGATATCAACTGGAAGCAAATCTAAATTTCAAACAGTTTCAAATTTAACTCAGTTATCAATGAATTTTTGTTTCATTGAAACTATTTTTTTCCTTAATAAATCAAATAAATGACTTAGTTCATCATTTGTTCTTTCTAGATTTTTCTTAGCTAAAGCCCATATGCTGACATATTCAATTCATTCTTTCAAACATAAATCAACAACTTCCTCCATTACATCAGCTCATTTATTATGCCCTAGATATTTCAGGATTCATCTTTTTTCTGCCCATCTACGGTTTCAATCCATTATAAATCAAATATGCATGTTTAATTTCAATAAAAAATTAATATTTTAACAAAGGGATCCTTCGTTCAGTTTTAATCCACTCAGGATGATAGAAATGATTATTTAAAATTTTTTGAATCAAGATAGCTTTGCAAAATTATACAAGCTGCAATATCATCGAGCTTTCTTGGATCAAATCTTTTTTCTCAGTAGTTTTCAAAACTTGTTTTAGCTTCAAATGAACTAAATCTTTCATCATGAAAAATAACTTCAATTCAAATTTCTTTTTTAAGGATTCCAGAAAAACTTTTAATTCTTCTTGAATGTTCTGATTCTTTTCAATTCACATGATTAGCCATTCATATAATCACTCAATCAATTTTTCGGTCAAAGATAATCTTTCTTATTTGTTCAATTGCATTGGAATTCTTAATGATTCATAAAGGTAATGCCACATTTTCAACATTGATAGCAAGGCCGATTTTATTTGTTCAGTAATCGATTCCTAGATAATTCATAAATATTTTAATGATTTTTAAATACTCAAAAATAAAGATATTTGTATGAAAAATGAGTACCGAAGTAAGGTGTAGCGGTAGCTACAGTGAACGAGGAACGGAATTTTGAATGCAAATATCAAAATTTTTGGGTGTTTAATTTACGACTCTTAAATCTAAAACTATCTTAACATAAACATCAGTTCCAAGATTCAATTTTATGTCATATTTTCAGATTTTTTTGATAGGGTGTCATTCTGGAAGAATGCCATTTTTTTTCTCCAGCTTCACTGTAGCTAC
>CAYWJC010000085.1:0-2078 GCA_964458505.1 uncultured Candidatus Peribacteria bacterium
CTAATTTAGGGAAGGTGCCCAAGGGGCGGATGGGTTATTATCAGCAAAATATTAATTATCTTAATATTCCTTCGATTTTCCCATGATATTTTGTTTTTAAAAAAACGATAAACGATCTATCACATTGAATATTATTGATTATGATTTCTTTGATCTGCTCAACGATATTCTCTGTTATAAAAATCAATGTTCATTCTCTTATATTGTTATATTTTTTTTGTATAATGCTTAATTGGATAGGGAATAATATCTTTGTCAGATATTCGATATTATCATAATCATGTTCGATCATGATTTTTTCCTCTTTATCTATTTGTATTTTATAGTAATCTAAAAGCTCACAAAAAAGCTCCATGACTATTTTCATATCAGCATTCTTTTGTTTTCTCACCTGATCGATCATATTTAATGTATCAACCATTTTTGCATTCCCTTCATCAAAAAATTTGAATCAGGTTATTAATTTATCATCAAAATTAACATAAGCCATATTAGAATATTTTTTGAAAAATACTTTTAATTCTATTTACAAATGATAAAAAAGCAATTTAATAAAGAAAAATTTAAACACTTCCCATAATGAAGGTGCCTGAGAATGCAAATAGTTTGTTGTCAATAATACTTTGATTGCCTTTAAAAATAGGGGAGATGATTGCTTTCTAGTTAAACCTGTAAACCTTTGCCGGTTTTTTTGAATTGGATTTATCTGTCTCTCAGACTTCGGAGATAAGCTTCATGTAAAGAAGCTTTTTTTTGAAATTTCTGATATCTATTTTCTCTGAATAAACTTCTTCGTAAAGTTCATGAAGAAAATTAAATGTGAACTTCTCTTTGATCATATGTTTTGCAATCGATGAAAACTCCATCCTTTTTATAAGATGATATTTGGCATGTTCGATGATTTTTTTGTGTTCAAAACTGTATCAGATATCAATGTTATTTAAATCATCATATTCGATAAGATTACTTTTTGTGAAATCGATGCTTTTCAATAATTCTTCCTCAGGAATCAAGGAAAGGAAGCTCAATGATACTGAGTGTCATCTTTTATCATGTCATGGATCTCAAAAAACATGTATCTGCTGTTTGAAGATATTGTCAATTCATGTTTCTTTTTTCAGGATAGAATTGAAATTATCTTCAAGTGTATATCAGGATTTCATTATTCATCATGGAATAATATACTTGATCTTTCAATCTAAGTTTTTTTTGTCCATTACACATAGTTTTCATTTGTAATATGTGAAAATCACTATATCGATGCAAAAAACAGGGATTGGTAGATTCCATATATCATCATCATATTTTTTTCAAAGATCCATTTCCATTGGTACTATATTAATTGTTAAAATAACATTTAATCTTTCTTATCTAGTTGCCTTTACCAAGGTAAAATAATTATTTTTTATATTAAGTCAAGTTTTTTTAATATCAAAAAACTTGTAATTTATACAATTAATAATATAATGACCAATCCTTTTTTTTTAAAGGACAACAAATTTATAACTATAAACAAAAATTTAATTCTTTACTAAAAGATTATGGTAACAAAAATTTTTATAAGGAAGATAACAAGCTGAGTTACATCCTTTGCCATGTTATTTTCCTTTTTCTGACCTTGGATAGGCTTACTTGATACAACAAAAGCCGCCTTAACTTGAGGAGCAGTATGAATTGTAAATGAGAACACTTGATTCCCGGATTGGTATCAGGATCAAAATTGATTGAAGCTTGAGCTTATGGAGGCTGCTGATACTTTTGGCATATCGGACCCTGTAGATACGAATAATCCATTTTCGGAAGCGATATGATTCAATGCCGAATGATTTTGGTGGTCCGCAGAAGCCTCAATTGACAGCTGATGACAAACTGCTATTCTTGTTTTAGCTTTGGAAGCAGCTTTTGCCTGAGAGTCAGCGGTTGATTGAGAACAATCAGCTTTTGGTAGGATCAGATATAGAATCGATGGGCTAATACCTGGAGAGTCATATACAATTAAACATCCTTTCTGAGAAGTTGATGTTATAGCTGATGGCGATTGAGTTATAAATGAAACATCTGATATCTGATGTTTTGGA
>CAYWJC010000086.1:0-6528 GCA_964458505.1 uncultured Candidatus Peribacteria bacterium
AAAAAACAAAATATTTTATTAGACCTATGAATATATCAAGCTTCCAAAAATGATACTGAATCTAATCAGATATTACCGATCAGTCCAGATAAAATTGACGCTATAATTGTAAGTCATTTTCATATGGATCATTGATGAAAATTACCAATGGTCGTAAAAGAAGAAATTAAAATAAAAATTTTAGATACTATTAAGAAAATTAAAGACAAGAAGTATAAATGAACCATTTATATGTCTCATGTATCAAAAGATATATGAAAAGAAATGCTTGAGGATAGTGTTGATCTGATGGAAAAATATAAAACTGAATTATTGGAACTTTTAGAAAAAAAGAGAGAAGTTCTGAAAGAATTAGCCGCAGATCTTTCAATACTTAAGAAAATTTTAAATAGAACCAAGTTAACAAGAGCTGAAAGTCAAATCAAAAAATGTCTGCTTAACTGAAGAAAACTTAATAATCTGGACAGTATTGCTAAAGAAATTGAAAAAATAGAAAGTATATTCACAGAAGCTTGAATTCCTGATATAAGACAAATTGATACGATTTTTGAGCAATATAAGAAATCAGTAGAGGAAAATATTTTATATACGAACAAAGAGGTCAATGAGCTAATGCCGATGATCAAATGAACTAAATTCGAAAAAGTTAAGGAAATACTGCCTTGAGTAAAATTAGTATTCCACAGAGCTCAACATATTTTCTGATCATGCATAACAACTATACTTATAGATGATTGAAGATGATGAGAAGTTGTGTTATGATTTTCTTGAGATATATGAAGATTCTATGATCCAAAATATCTTAATGAGCCCGATATTCCACCTTTCACTTATGATTTCTTTCAGATTGAATGAACCTATTGATCAGCTGAGCACGAAAAAAGAGAAGTTGAAGAATTGATAATGATAAAGATTATAAATGATGTATATAAAAGATGATGAAAACTAATCATCCCATCTTTTATGCTACAAAGATTACAGGATGTTGGAAATTATCTCATAGAACTCCAAGATAAAGGACTTATTCCTAAAGATATGCAAATATATTTTGATGGGTGAAGAACTGAAAATATAAATAACATATTCAGGATTAATGACAAAGATCAGGTTTATACTGAAATGTTCAAGCCAGGTAGATTAGTTTCCGTTTGCAACGCTACTGATGACAATAATCCATTTATCCTTACAAAGAAACCTGCAATATTGTTAGCTCCGAGCTGAATGTATTCAGGTTGATCTATTGTTAAATATAATAACCTGATGTCTGATAAGAAAAATTATCTGTTGTTTCCTTGATATGTCGCTGCCTGACCTTGAAGAAATCTGCTTGATTCAAAACCTTGAGATAAACTAAGACTTCCTTGATCTACAAAATCCATAACAATAAATGTTGATGTTACTAGATTGAAATCCTTTTCATCACATTGAGATTTAAACGATCTTTTATATTTTTTACATTGATTAAAATTCAGAGAAAATTGAATTATTGGCATTAATCATTGAGACGAAGAAGCTAAAATATCCCTTCTAGAAAATATCATATCTCATAACATAGCCAATAGAGAAAATATTCATATAGCAAATTCAGAAACAAAACTATCATTAAGAAGACCTTTTGATAAATGATGGACAATCGAAAAAACTCCACTTAAAAAATCTGCAAAAACAAAAGAAAAAGAACAAGAAATTGCAAAAATATCAAGTGAACCAGAGATTGACTTAGAAAAATTTGAAGAAGCCATTAGAATAATCGTACCAAATGCGGGCTATAAAATCAGTCAAATCAGCATAGATAGAATTCATGAAGCATTATTATGAAACATGCCAGTTTGAGACAGTTTTATTTGGAATAGCTTATTGGAATCAAAAAATCCTATTGTTAGAGATTTTATGGAAAATCCATTTAAACAATCTGAAGCTCCTGAAACAAAAATTATTGATGAGGTCAAACCAATGAGTTTACCGAAACTAAAAATTAATTTAAGGGAAATCAAGGAAAGAAGAGTTGAAACTTTAGTATGAATTGTGATCACTAAAATAAACAACAAAATCTATGAATGAACCATTAGGAATGAAAGCGGTGAAATTATTTACAAAACAAGTGAATCTAATATAGATGAAGTTTATGAAGAAATCAAACAATGTTGAATAATTCCAGAATGACTTCAGATTAATAAGAAAGTTACAAATCTGAAACTTACAAAAGAATTTTATAACAAGAGGCTCCCGACTCTTGAAATGTTAATGAAAAGAAAATTAGATGAAAATACTATAGCGCAAGACTTTATAGAATTGAAATTTGAAGAAGTTTGAGAAAAAATAGTGTGAAAAGTTTATTATAAAGGAAATGCTATACTTGTTTTAGAAAATAGCGACAAAGGGAAAATAATATCAACCCTAAAAAGAAAACATCTTATCAGCTGAAATTTCAGAAGATCTGGGGATAAGATAATGTTGAATGAAAGCAATATGGCCGAACTTCAAATTATCATGAATCAAATATCCAATAATGATGATGTTTCAATAAAACCAGTTAAAGCAAAAAAACAAAAAACTCTAGAATTACCAAAAAAAATAAAAAATAAAATTTCCAGAACAAAAAAGAAAGGATTATCAAAAAGAACAGAAACACGGGAAAATATGTCCGATGCTAAGAGTAATAAGAAAAAGATAAAAGACTACTTGATTGAAAAAATGAATTTAGAAGCTAATGTTATAAGGGAACTCATAAAAGCAAATGTTATTTATATTAACTGAAAAATAGCCACTTTTGTCGATCATGTTAATATAACCGAAAAAGATGAAGTATATATTGACTATAAAAAATTTGAACAGCAAGCCATAAGCAAAAGAAAACAAAGATGATTTCATAAGCCAGAAAAACAAGACGCAGACTTATCAAGTAAATCTTCCATATGAAAAAATGAATATCAAAAGGAAAAAATCCTAAATGAAATTTTTGTTTTCAATTTTATCATGAAAAACTTAAATATTCTTAATTTGTGATGAAAAAAACAAAGGGAAATAAATGAAATGATTAAATTTTGATGCGTTTATATTTACAAAAAAGAAGTTAATTTAAATCAAGTTGTTAATGTTAAGCTTAATATAAAAGCGATAACTATAGATCTAGAAAAATATAAGGAAATCAAATCAAATCCAGAAATCGAAAAACAGATATTATTAAATCTAAGAACCAAATCTGAATTATTAAAGATCAAGCGCAAAACATGTGAAATTATCACTAAAGCACAAAAAACACTTGATTGAAATAAAGGATTTTATTCAGATGAATCATGAAATGAATTAATATGACAAATAGATATTTTAGAAAAATTAATTAAAGATGAAAATCCAGATTTAGCTGTTTTAAAAAAATCTTCACAAGATGTTATTTGTTTATCTGAAAAACTTGCAACTGAAATCATAGAAAATAAATCCAAAAAAAGAGTTGCAAAAAAAGCGAGATTAAACAGATCCGTTTCAAGTAACCCAGGAAAAACAAACATACTTACTTTTTTGTGCGAAAAATTTAACAAGATTTGATTCAAAGAAAAAAATCTTAAAGATTTCAGGCTTTTAATAAAAAATTGATTTATTAAAATAAATTGAGATTTAATTACTACTTGAAGCTTTATTGATTCAAATACTAATTTATCCGATATTAAAATTGATTTTAATTGATTCAGACAATTCAAAAAAATAAAGGAGGATGAGAAAATTCAGGCTGAGAATGAAAGAAAAGAAGTTGAGAGGTTAAGATCTATAAAAAGAGAAGAAGAACGATTATTAAATCTGGCACTCATTTGATTATTGGCAAAAGAGGCTGAAATAATACCAGAACCGAATCCAATCATTAAAAAAGTTAAACCCCAAGCACTTAAAAAGCCTGAATTAAAAAATGAGAATTTTTGAGAAAATTGAAAAGATGCCGATAAAAAAATAACTCCTTTTATGCTAAAACAAGCAAGAAAATGAAGTAAGTCCGCTTCCATGGTAGAAAAACCTCAAACCATTGCCATAAGTTCTACTGGTTCATTATTACAGAATGAGCCTGAATATCTTAAAAAAGTAGAGAAAATTAAGGAAACATTAAATGGATTAATGATAAAAGTTTCTGGTGAAACTGACACTATTTTAAAAAGTGAAATTCAAGTGAAATTATCTAAGCTAGATTCAACTCCTATTTCTAAGGAAGCATTGACAGGATTGGAATTATGGGTAAATAACCTTAAAATGAGAGTTCGTAGAATTACGTTAACAAAATCTAGAAAAGAAAGCATTATAATAAAAAGCGGTTTATAATCACTGAAAATGAATAAAAAAATGCGTTAAATAAAAAAATGATGAAAATTATAAAAACTAAGCACAGAATTATTGATGCCAATGTTTAAAAAATAATTTTAACTCTAAAAATATCAACTATAATAACAAAGAAAAACAGCTAATTTTCAAAAATCTTCTTCAAAATTTCAATAGCCTTTTTCTGATCAATAAAATATGGACTTGAAGCAATAGTTATTATCTTTGCATTTTTAGCAAAATTTAAAATGACATTTTTCTTTAAATCAAAGTTAATATAATCGAGCTCATCAGAAAAAATATCAAGATCCAGGTTAAGAATATAATCTTCTTCAAGTTCGTTATTTTTCCAAAAAAGCAAATCAGACTCTCAGGTTAATTTTATAACCTCAGAAATAAGTCAGCTTTTCAGTGCTGGAACTATATAATTTCAGACATTCAATACAAAATTCGTATAATTGAAAATTCCTTTTAAAAAAGTTTTTGATATAGGCAATTTTAATCCCGGGGTTAAAATACTGCCAGGCTCTCTTGTATCATTATGTTCATCGATATGAACAAGTTTCGATCACTTCCCTATCATTCAATTTGCCAATGCTTCATGCCAAAAATAAAAAGCATGGTTATGATTATCAAAGATATAAACAGGAACATTTTTCCAGGTTGATTTTATGAAATTTTTGAGACCGAAATATATTTTTTCTTCTCAGTCTTCATTAAGTTCTATAAAAGCAGGCTTATCTCAAATTTGGACATCAGAAAAATCTCCTTCAATTAAAGAGGTAACAAAAATTTCTTTGTTACTTCTTTTGTCATATGAAAAAACATTGTTTCAAACTGGGTTTGTTATGTAAAATGATTTAGAATACATATAACTCTTTCATTATCTGATTTCAAATATCCTACCTTCATTTCTACCGAAAACTTCTGGATTATAAAACTCAAAAATCTTTGATGGTTTTATATTAAATTTTCAAGCATGCGTAGCACGAATCGGATAATTGAATTCAAAAACTCAAGAATCAAGACTGTTTACGAATCAGAAATATCTATCATTCCTAAATTCTTCATGATTAAACATATTTTCAAATCTTACGCTTTTGTTTTCTGTTGCAAGATTTGTATTAACAAGTTCAGATCAAGATGGAATGAATCATTCAAAAGCGACTTGGTCTCTTGGTTCACTTGTAACGATTTTATTATATGAAACAATTAATTGTCATATTTTTGCTCAAGATAAAGGAGATATATATTCAACTACATTTTTCGGATATTTAAGATTTTCATAATCGATTTTTCAATTTAGATATTCTTGATATTCTTTGTTTTTCAAAGATTCGATTTTTTTGTAATCATTATAATCATAATATTTTTGCTCAAGATAAAATCACTCATCGCGACTAAGGATCTTATCTGTCGGCAATCTATAACTCAAAGTCAAATCATAATACACATTTCCATTTCAGACTTTATTTAAAGTAAATGAATTATCTTTACTATTCAACTTATCTCAAGTGATGATATTCTCAAAAACTCAAAGCTTATTTTTATCATCGATATTTTTTTCCTCAATAACTTCTGAATTCAAAAACAATTTAACGTTCATATTTAGATTATCAAGCTCTTTTGAATTAGTTACATATAGTGCTATGTTTTTTACAACAGAAATTGTTTCTTCAGTCGATCCAAAGCTTCAATCAGGTTTTTTCTGAGAAATTATCCACCTGTTCATATTATCCAATATTTGCTCGCTATCCTTGAATTTATCAAGTCAAAAAATACTTACACTTCCAATGAAATCAGATGTATTTTTGATTCTTGAATAAATATTATCTTTACCTAGAAAGGCTCATTTTGGATTATATACCACAAATTCTTGAATTATCTTATTTCAAACATCTATTCAGGTTTTTTCCAGATTATTCCTATCAGACTGCGTGAGGGTTTTAATCTTAGAAAGCTTTGCCACTACCTTTAACTTTTGTATCTCTGAACTAAGCTCTCAAGCTTTAATATCCAAAAGTTTCCACATTTTAAAAGCTTCGTAATCATCTGAATTATACGCTAATATAGCGTCTATCGCTTCAAGTTTTTCAGTTACAGTGTATTTACAGAAATTATTCCAATCTCAAGAATAAACACATCATTCTACATTTCAATTATAAAATCTGTTTTTAAGATATTTTACAGCATCACTCAAAGTTTTTTCATCAAATCAATATCAAA
>CAYWJC010000087.1:0-1852 GCA_964458505.1 uncultured Candidatus Peribacteria bacterium
ACCTAATACGTATCCCATAAATATTAATGAACCTTCATGTGAGACATCTTATACAAAACGTATAAGATGTCAAAAGATATTTTAAAAAAAGTTATACATAGTGTATAACTTTAGTACTTCAAAATAATATTATTACATTATAATATTTTCTTAGACCTTAATTTAAACCATAAAAACTGCATATCTAACATTAATTGAATCTATCTGTGGTAAACTTATAGTCCACAATACAAAAAAATAAAGAGAACCTAATTTTTTTAAGGTTCTCTTTATTTTTTTAATCTTTTGTAGGTAAAAAGTTCTTTATATCAATATTTTTCACTAAATTTTTCGTACTTTTTCACCCCTTATTTTGACAGAGTATTCCTTTATATATCAAACAAAGTGCGGGTAAAAACTTTTAACGGTCTTGTTAATATGGAGAAAGAAATTGGAAAGGTTATAACTAATTATGTTTATATTACTATTAAATCTAGAGTGTATAGAAATCCGAAAGTTTGTGGGAATGATAAGCTTGTAGAAATTATTTAAAATCATAAAAGATTATATATATCAAATTATATCATCATAACTTGCTTAAAATATTTTTTATATATTATTAAATTAAATAATCTTAATGGGTGGAAACTGTGGATATCAAATATAGTAATTTTGATGAAGTAATTAATACTTGAAATTTATTTTCAACCAATGAACGTGAAAATAATCTCATAAATCTTATTAATTTATGGAATCAATATATTAAGAAAAGTTGAGAAAATAAAAGATTAAAAATTAATTTTATCGAATTTAACCCTTGAATAGTTGATAACACATTTGTTAATATTGATATATCAGAAATTAGACTTAAGCATTGAATAACAAAATTATATCTTTATCTATATAATTCTAATGTTGATAGTTTAAAATTTTCAGACCATCAAAATGGAATAAATGAAAAAGTGATACAATGAGACGGAATATCAAAAATAAAGAAACTTGAATTCGAAAATATACATTTAACAAGCGATGAAAAAAATTATTTAATATTAGCCAATCTTAATATTGATTGGCTTTATTTAGTGCGTATGATAAATTTATCAGAGAAAGTACAAAGTTTATGATGTATCATTCAAAATCTAATTGTGGATGCATCAGATTTATGAAAAATTCTTTTTATTCAAAATGAAATAAAAAATCTCTATATCACAGCATCATCAATATTTAAAACAATTTTTTTATCAAATAAAATTTGAAAGGTTCATCAATATATAAAAAATATAGAGTGATATCCAAAAACAAAATATAAACAAGAAAATAGAATAATGGCTAATACTAGTAGACAATTAAAATATGCATTTGATGAGAGCAAGAGTTTTTTGGAATGAGATAGGTTTTATGCCGATGAAATGTTATATACATTGAAATCAGAATATTTTTTAAGTCCATTACTTTTTTTGCATTTAATAACTTCAATTTTTTGAACTTCTTGGTTTGTTGCATCTGTATATATTACTGGTTTATGATTTGTTAAGCTCTGTTTAACAAGAGGACTAATTTGATTATCTTTTAATGATATATTAATAAGAGTTATAAATAATATTAATCCATATACAAATTTCAGGGAAATAAGTGGAGATATGAATATTCTACAGTTGTTATATTTAATTTTACTTTCATATTGAATTTATCAATTTGTTTTATCAGTAAGACGAATTTCAAAGAGATAATAATTTTTAATTAAAAAACAAATTTTAATTCATAATTTATATATATGCCTGAAATATCCGAATTACAAAGTTTAAAAGAAGAAATCAGGTCTTCAATTAGATTGCAGCCAATTTTTAAACTATCAAAAATTAATGCTTATGAG
>CAYWJC010000088.1:0-2385 GCA_964458505.1 uncultured Candidatus Peribacteria bacterium
ATAAAAAAACTTAAAGATATTTGCAAGAAAGCCTCTTCAAATATATCCCAGAACCAACTTGATAATAATGAAGGCGATTATCCTATTTATGGTGCAAGTGGAGTTATAAAGAATGTAAATTTTTACCATCAGGATAATGAATATGTTTGAATAGTTAAGGATGGTGCTTGAATTTGAAGAATTACTTTATTGCCAGCATATTCCTCTGTTATTGGTACACTACAATACCTCATCCCTAATGATGGCATTGATATAAGATTCTTTTATTATTCTCTTCTAAGCATAGATTTTTTGCAATACAAAAATGGAAGCACGATTCCACATATTTACTTTAAAGATTATGCTGAACATTCATTGTCAATACCATCTTTAAGCGAACAAAAAAGAATAGTTTTGATTTTAGATAGGGCTTTTGAATGAATTGAGCAGACACGAATAAATACAGATAAAAATCTTAGAAATGCTAATAAATTCTTTGAATCATATTTAAAGAATATTCTTACCAACAAAAATGAAGATTGGAGAAAAGAAGAGTTTCAAAATATAACCAATAAGAACTGTTCATTATGATATGGTATTGTCCAGCCAGGAAATGAATTTAATAACTGATTACCTGTAGTTCGTCCAACAGACTTAACAAATAATCAGTATATTTATAAAAAAGGACTTAAGCTAATAGATCCTAAGTTAGCAGATTCATATAAAAGAACAACATTAGTGGGTGGTGAATTATTATTATGTGTAAGAGGTACTACTGGTATTATTTCAATAGCTTCGGATGAATTAAAAGGTGCCAATGTAACAAGGGGTATTGTTCCTATTAGATTTAATGAGGAAATTATAGATTTCAAATTTGCTTACTATTATTTCATTTCAAGTTTTATACAAAAGCAGATCCAGGAAAAACGTATTGAACAGCACTAAAGCAAATAAATATATGAGATTTAAGAAAAATTTCAATAATTATTCCGCCTCTATTTATACAAAAAGATATAGCAGAAAAACTCGAAATTCTTTTTACTGAAACTAAAAATCTTGAATATATATATCAACAAAAACTAGCTGACCTTCATGAACTAAAAAAATCAATACTTACAAAAGCTTTTAACTGAGAATTATAATACTTCATAACAAAATTTTATGAACGAATCTGAAACCAGAGCAGAATATATTGACCCAAAGCTAAAAGAAGCTTGATGGTGAGATATTGTGGATTCTAGAATTCTTAGAGAATTTCATATTACACAATGAAGGATCCAAACTTGATGAACTCGTGGAAAGCCCGAAATTGCCGATTACATTTTGGTTTATAAAAATCAGAAGATTGCAGTTATAGAGGCTAAGCAAGTTTGATTAGGTGCAACTGAATGAGTAGCTCAGGCAAAATCATATGCTAGTAAGCTACAAATAGAATATACTTACTCGACTAATGGAAAAGAAATATATGAAATCAATATGAAGACCTGAAAAGAGTCATATATTGAAAGATTCCCAACTCCTGAAGAGTTATTAAAAAAGATTAATGCTGAAACTAATGAATGGAAAGAAAAATTTATATCTGTTCCATTTGAAAATCTTGGCTGAACCAAATATGCTTATTATTATCAAGAAATAGCGGTAAATAATACCCTTAAAGCAGTCGCAGAAGAGCGAAATAGAATATTATTAACACTCGCTACTGGTACAGGTAAAACTTTCATAGCGTTTCAGATAGCTTGGAAATTATTCCAATCAAGATGGAATCTAAGTAGAGACTGAAAAAGAAGACCAAGAATACTATTTTTAGCTGACAGGAATATTCTGGCTAATCAAGCTTTCAATTCATTTTGAGCATTTCCCGAAGATGCTTTGGTAAGGATTTCTCCTGTAGATATTAAGAAAAAATGAAAAGTACCGACAAATTGAAGTATATTTTTTACAATATTTCAATCTTTCATGAGTGGTCCCGAGAATACTCCGTATTTTTGAGAATATCCCAAAGATTTCTTTGATTTCATAATCATAGATGAATGTCATAGATGATGAGCAAATGATGAATCTAACTGGAGAAGTATTTTAGAATACTTTTCACCGGCTGTGCAATTATGACTTACTGCAACTCCAAAAAGAAAAGACAATACTGATACTTACAGGTATTTTTGAGATCCTGTGTATATCTATTCCCTCAAAGAATGAATAAATGACTGATTCCTAACACCTTTTAAAGTTAGAAGAATAAAGACTACTTTGGATGATTATATCTATACTGCGGACGATGATATAGTTGAAGGTGAGATTGAGGAAGGAAAAGTATACGAGGAAGCTGATTTCAATAAGATAATTGAGATCAAGGCTCGTGAAGAGAAAAGAGTAAAAATAATATTGGATGAGATTAACCAGAATGAA
>CAYWJC010000089.1:0-1503 GCA_964458505.1 uncultured Candidatus Peribacteria bacterium
TTCAAATTCATATAATCTAAAGTATCTTCTCATTCTATATATACAAAATTCTTTCAATCTGGAGAAAAGAAAAAAAGAATTCAATATCAAAGCTCAACTCAGTCTTTAATAATTTTTGATTTCCAACCATTATTTGCAGTAATTGCATAATGTTTTCCATCTCAAGAAAATTGAATCCCATCGATATATTGATATTTTTGACCAATTTCTGTTCAATCCTTAACTAAAATATAATATCAATTTTTCTTCGCAGTATATGCAAAGCTATTTGTATTTGGAATGTAAGTTGGCAACCCTCATTCTCAGAGCATTTTTCAATCTTTTATAATAAATTCTTTACCATCTATTTTTTTGATATATGTAAAACTCTTGGAATCAGGAGAAAACATTGGAGATATTCATTATCATAACTCAATTCAGTCTTTTATGATATATGTTTTATCATTATTACAATGCTAATATCATTAAAACTTGACTTATAGTATCATAGTTATTTCAAGTTATTGTTCTCTAATTTTTTTGCTAATTCATCAATTTTATCAAATGAATGTTCATATTTTAATATTTCAATATCCATCATCATAGATATTAATTTATTTGAAAGTCATGAATAATTTTGATAGTTTTTTATTAAGTCTGCTGATATTGTTATATATTTTTGTTTTACTACTTCTGTTTTATTAATTTCAACCCAATTAGGTAAAGAATATATCGATCTTATTATAACATTTAATTCATCTTCTTTATTTAGATTACATGTTTTAATGTAAACTAAAATTAAATCAAGAAAATTAGTAATATCTTCTTTAGATATTTTTTTTAATAAATCTTTCAGTTCATTATCAGATATTTCATTATAATCAAAAAATTTATGTCATATAGTTGCAGAACTATTTATTCTGTGTATAAAAAGTTTTAATAAATATTCATTAATTTCCATATTAATTTGTTATTCAAATAAAAGGTATTTTATCGATATCAATATTATATGAGGATTTTAAATTATTAAACATAATATTTTTATCATATACAGATGGCTTGTAGTGTCATGAATTGTTTGTAATTTTTATAATTTTTCAATCTTTGAATAATATTGTTCAAGCATAATCCACATTTTTTCATCATGCAATAAATGAATGTCAAAATCAATACTTAATTTCTCAATTTTGTATAATGTAATCCAAACTTTCATTTATATATCTTCATTGTTCGTCTATAAAATTTCATTGTTTAAATAGTATTGTATCTAATCTTCAAGAATTCCAAGGTTTCATTAGAGGGTTTAATTTCCCTCAAACCTCAAATTCATTTAGATACTTCGTAGGATTATCTAAATATTCTTTAACCATTGCATCATCCATTTTGCCATCCTTTCTAGAAATCTTTCCTGCTTATCTGAAAGAAAAGTTTGTATCATTTTTCCAAGAAGATTTTCATATCTGGTAAGATAAGTATTTCATAACTTCAATATTTTTGTTTCCAGAAGTGATTTAATTAAAAATG
>CAYWJC010000090.1:0-2065 GCA_964458505.1 uncultured Candidatus Peribacteria bacterium
CAGAATTCAATATATCAGGACTGAACAGGTCAAAATTCACCGATGTAAAACTGGTTGATGTAAAGTTGACCATGACCGATCTAAGAGAAACAATTTTTGAGAACTGTATCTTTAATGGTGTTGATTTTAAATATGTCGATTTGAGAGGTGTTTGATTTGATGGTCAGACCTTCATCGGTGTCAAGTTTGAAAAATGTACACTGAATGATGTTTCTTTTAAAGGAGCAACACTTAAGAATGTTTCATTTGTTCTACCATTTTCCTTTACAAACAAATCTTACCGCGTAATGAACACCATCTGCTTTGATAACACAAAGATGGATAAATTGACTTATGCTGCACTTAAAGGGTTATATGTTGATTTATCGAAAGTTATTGTTATTTAAGGAGGAGGATTAATAAATAAACTTTATATGTGGTAATAAAATCTTGCCAAAATCTCATTTTATGTTCAAAAAAAATTTAAAAAATAACAAACTCTATTAGCAATAAAATTTACGTTTTCCTTTAAATAAGGCGCGCAAGTGGGAGGTAAAAAGTGGTTCGCAGTAGCATAGTGCCTCCAGAGACAATAAATGGTAGAAATAAGCCAAAAGCTCTAGTTGGAAATAACTGGAGCTTTATTTATTTTAAAGTAATATTTATTATTATAAAGTTAAGAATTGTTGATTAATTGTTGGACACTGCTGCTTGTAACTACTTTTGTTTCTTCAATAGAGCATCTAAGGATATTGGGTAATGGTCTTCTATCTTCTCATAAATCTTCGGATTTTAAATAGTCTTTGTAATTATCTTTATTTAAATAACCTGTAATTTCTTGCCAATAAAAAAGCTGCTCACTTCATTGTCAAAATCATATTTTTCATTTTTTTGATGCTCAATATATTTTGAATTGTTCAATTAATTTTGCTTGTATTTCTGGAGACCAATTATTTTTTTTTCATAAATAATGAATTTGTTCTATAAATTTTTCTATAGTTAGGTCATATATATGAATTTTATTAAGATATTCTGGTTTAAATAATTCAGGAAAATCAAAATCTAAATTTTCAATTCAATCAAATACATAAGGAAGTATAAATTCTAAGATTAAAAAGATTTTTGGGGTGTCTAATTTTTTAAATTTAGAATCTAGCGCAAAAAGAACTCACTTTTGAAGTTTTTCTAGTTCTTTTTTACTACATTTAGCTGTATAGAATACATAAATCAAAACATCTTCATCAAATGACCGATGTGATTTTAGTGCTTCAAGAATCTTATCTACATCAAGTATATTTCAAGGTTTTAAATATTTTGAAGCTGATATTTTAAAATTTTTAATAGCTTCTTTTTCATATGATCACCACATTTTTTCTACCCACTCAATTCACTCTTTAGAATATTTAAGTATTTCATCGTCGATAGAATCAATACTTTCAGAACTGGGATCATTTAATAATGTCTTTGAGTTTTTTATTATTTCATTTAATTTTATAAAGAAATTTTGGACATATACATTTGTTATATCTCATTTTTCTTTATCTTGATTTCCTAGAAAAAATATATTCTGAAAAAGTTTTATTAAATTACTAATTAATGAATCATAGTAAAATATACGGTCATCGCCGATTTTTTGTTTATACTTTTCAATTACTTGTGGTAATTTTTTAGCTTCTTCAATTAATTTATTTTTCTCTCTTGTACAAGTAAGATCTCACATTATAAAATTTCTTTCGCTAAAATTTCAATTTTCATCTAAAAGTAAATTCCAATTAAGAGGTTTTTTATAACATAATCATATTCTATTAAATAATTTACTCCAATCAATACTTCTTCAAATTTTAGATGTTGGCAGTAATGCTTGATTGCTTAAGTTATTAGCTTTTCAAGGTATTAAATCATTATTATTCATTGATATAAAATAATTTATAATAATATATAAATTAATAAGATTATTAAAAATGTCAATGGTATTTTCTACACATCCACTTAATAAATAATCTATTTCTCTTCGACTTTAATTATAGGCAATAAAAATCGGGTAAAAAAACCTCATTTTTCATCCCAAAAATCCTCTTAAAAACCA
>CAYWJC010000091.1:0-4553 GCA_964458505.1 uncultured Candidatus Peribacteria bacterium
TCATCTTCTGGTGTATTGGTTGTTTACAGCAACTTTCAAAAAGATCTTAGTTTTAAACTAAGGTCTTTATTTTTTTCTTCACCTTTTTTTCACATAAAAAAAATTTACAATAAATATTAATATATTAAAATTGATTTGCTTTAATTTTTAATCTTATTTTTATGAAGAAAACAAAAAAAACTATTATTTTTCCTATTATTTTAGGATTTTTAACTTTTACATCTTTAATTTATGCAGATGATTCCTCAACAGAATCATTATCATGATCAGTTAATTCCACAACTGAATCAACTGTTGATGCAAGTACATGAACTACTGACTCAACTGATACATCTAATTCAACTACTACTTGAATAACTGACACAACAACTGATTCATTTTCTTGAATAACTGATGTATCTAGTTGAAGAAAGATTATGAAAGATGCAAGACTTGAAATTAAAGAGGATAAAAAATTAATGAAGGATGAAATTCAAAAAAATAGAACAGAAATTCAAAATAATTGGGGTAATTTTCATTCCGATAATGGATTTATGAAAGATTATCTAAGAAAAGATTTATCAAAAGAAGAAAAACAAGCATTATTAAACTTATTGAGAGAGTATAATAATTCAATGCAAACTATTTTAAAAGAATGAAAAGATGCATTAAAAAATAATGTTTTCGATATTGATTCTTTTAACCAAAAAATTTCAGACTTATACCTAAAATATACTGAAGATTTATTAATTTATGTAGATTCTGCAAAAATTGATTCTTTTAAAACATTTATGGAAGCAAGAAAAAATACTGTAATTATTGATAAAGGGCTAAGAATTAATAATGTTGAAGCAAGAAATGAATTTAAAGAAAAAAAGAGTGTTTTATCTCAAAAATTAAAAGATGATCTAAATAGAATAATAGAAAATAGAACATCTGAAAAACTTACAAAAATTGTAAATAGAATTGATAAAGTCTTAGTTAATAATAAAAATGAAAGAAAAAAGGCAATGCTTGAAGAATTAAAAGAAATTATTCAAGCAAAAATAGATTCATTATAATTTTTGTTTTTAAATTGAAAATCTCTCCGAAAGGAGAGGTTTTTTTCTTCTTGACTATTCTTCCTTTATCACTGACTTTCTTTAGTTTCTTTTAGAAAATTCATCTTCTGGTGTATTGGTTGTTTTAATAAAAATGAATTAAATAAAAAATCTCTTTTTCAAAAAAAGAGATTTTTTTGATTTGCATTTTAATTAAATATAGATTTTTTATTTATTATAAATTATTTCATCTAACAATTCAGGAATTTCCTGTTTTTCTAATTTATTGCCAAAATGTCATTTATCATTGAATTCCATAAGTCTTGCATTTAATCCTTTTGTATTTTCTATTCAGTCTTCAAATGGTACCCAATCGTCGTCTTTTGAATGTAGAACTAAAAATTTATCACAATGAGATTTTATTTTATTGAAATCAAATCCCTTTACAGTAAAGAATCATTTGTTATTTTCTGTTTTACTTCTTTTTTTAGAATAACCAGAATTTGTTGCAACCAATATGACTTTTTTAACTTTAAAGCTAATTTCTTTCCCTTCCAAGAAACGTAAAATAGCAACTCCACCACGAGAGTGTCAAATTAAGATAGAATTTTCATTAGGATTAGTTTTTTCTAATGCTTTTATCCATTCATTTATTTCCGGATCATCAGAATTTGGTAATATAGGTGATATGAAACTGATATTATTTTCTAACATTTTTAATTTTAACCAAGGATACCATTTTTGACTAGGATCAGTATTTTTTCCATGCATTAAAATTACATTTATGCTATCTTGTTTCATATTCAATTAATCGTTATTCTGATATTACTTCAATTTCTCTCTCTTCATCATTTCATTCGATTTTCTTGATAAATATGTTATATTTCGGCTTATAGTATTTTTCAATCAATTCTGGCCATTCTATAATTGATATGTTATCTTTGTTATCAAGAATTTCCTCTCATCAAATATTTACGAATTCATCATAGCTTTCCAATCTATATAAGTCGAAGTGATAAATGTTTTCCTTATATTTTTTATAGTGGATGTATGTAGGACTTTTTATTCTTTCCTGAATATCGAATAAATTATTCAAAATATATTGTGTCAGAGTAGTTTTTCATGCTCACAAATCTCAATACAGGAAAACAATATCTCATTTTTCAATGGATAATTCTATTTTTTTATATTCTTCTTTATTTATTTTCATAAAATGATGGATTTTTTGCAATATAAACTAATTTATGATAAGATTCATTTGTAATATTATTTTTTAATCTTCCAAAATATGGAAAACATAAGCTCGTCCATAGAAAAATTAGATGATACGGTAGCTCAAAGCATAAATTCTATCTGAAAAAAAATTTCTAAAACAGATTTGAAAAAATGACAAAATCTATACGTTATCATATCTTTGATAATATTTGCTTTTGCTATATTATCAACCGTTTTTTTATATTTTTACAATAATAAAATCGATAATAATATAAACCAGTCAAATTCACTGGTAATCGAATATAAAGATCAAATTCAAAAATTAAAGAACAATAGTCAAATAATGGCTTATAATATAATAAAATGAGCTTCTTCAAATATTGAGAAAAGCATAGAGGATTCTAAAGCACAAAAATATTTAGCAGAACTTAACAATGTTTCAAGAAAATATAAAATTGATTTTGCTTGATTTTCCTACAATGATTTAAAGATATCAACTTCCGCAATAGCTAGTTCAACGAACGAAAAAGACGGAATTGATAAAGTGGAAAAATTCATAAAAGATTATAGGGATGATAATAAAAAACTGTTTATACTTAATCCTATAAGCTCAATAAACTGAAATTCTCTAAACAGATCCTTTGAGGTTAATTTTGTTGTTAATAATAATTTATAATTTGTAATATTAATCTAATATGGAAACTAATTTATATAAAAAATCAGATAAAAAAAATATTTATTCATCATTGATATTAATTATTTCTCTTTTGATAGTTTTTTTTATTACAAAAGATATGTATTTTGAAAATGTTGAAAAAAATGCTAATTTAGAAGCTCTAAATACACAATCAAATGAGTTGCAAAGCGAGCTTCAAGAATTGAATAAAATCAAAGCTGATCTAGATAAAAATGTTAAAATGAAAAAAATTCTGAATCAATTTGGTTGAGAATACAGGGAAGACAGGGTAGTAAATAATATTTTCCCAAAAAACATAAATTGATTGACAATTTGAGGTATAAGCATGGATAAATGAAACAAATTGCCAAATTGATTGTCACTTGCTAATATTTCTGTGAATGTTGAAGCTGAAAAAATTATAGACCTTGTCAATTACCTGGATTATCTGACATCAGAAAATAGCGATATCAGATTCCTTGTAAAAAATATAAGCGTACCTTTTGGTGCAGATATGAATATGAATCAAAAAATCCAAGTTCCTATCAATTTATGAATGTATTATTTTTCAAAATAAAAATTAATCAGGATAAAATGAAAAATGTAAATGAAAATAACGTGTATTTCTGGCATAAAATCACAATTAAAGATAAGGCTTTACTGTATGAACACCTCTCAAATCTTATTGATTGATGAGTTACTTTGACAAATGCTCTAAAATGATTTTTGGAAAAGACTCAAAATCCAAAATTAGCTTTAGAAATCTCTAATTTGTTATTATTCATAGAATCAGGAGATAGTTTCAGCACATGAATGAAGAAAATGCCTTTCGTTTTTGATAAAAAAGAAATTGCTGTAATAGAGGCATGAGAAAGTTCAGGAGCACTGCAGAAATCACTTTTGAGCCTATCGAAACAGATGAGCGATCAAGAAATATTAAGATCAAAAGTAAAATGAGCTTTGACTTATCCTTTGATAATCCTTGTTTTTTTGATAATTGCGGTTTTTGTGATAATGATTTATGTTATTCCAAAATTAAGACCTTTATTCGAAACAACCTGAATAGAGTTACCTTTATCAACAAAAGCATTGATATTCACAAGCGAGTTTTTCTCAAATAATTTTTATTTAATCATAATATTTTTACTGATCCTATATTTCTCATTAAAAACTTATATAAAAACAGAATCTTGAAAAGCAATTGTGGATTGATTATATCTTAAGCTTCCGCTTGTTTGAATGGTATATAAAAACTATGTCATTTCTCAGGTTTCTTCAAACTTATGACTTCTTATCTGAGCATGAATACCGATTGTTAAAACTTTAAATCTTACTTGAGAATCAAGCAATAATGTTTTGTATAAAGATGCTATTGATTCAATTTCAAAACATGTTTCTTCTTGAAAAAAAATCACACAAAGCATAGAAGAAGTGGATCCTGAACATAGATATTTTACAAATGATTTCATTCAAATGATTGCTGCCGGAGAGCAGACCTCAACAATAAATAAAGTCTGTGAAAAAATCTCAGCTCAATACTCAAGGGAAGTTGATTCTTCTTTATGAATAATGATTAAATGGATTGAACCTGGAGCTATCGCAATTGCGGGAGTATTTGTTTTATGGTTTGCATTTGCAATTTT
>CAYWJC010000092.1:0-5650 GCA_964458505.1 uncultured Candidatus Peribacteria bacterium
TTATATTCTGAATAATTCAACTCCCAATTCCTGTCTTCTGTAGTAAAAACTGTTCCAATCCTAAAATTAACTCGATTTTTTTCCAATATATTTTTAAGTCAAATATTTAAATTAAACGTTGGAATTATTGGAAGCGGATTATTTATTCTTTGAATTTTACTTAGAATTCAACAATCTGTTACGAACTTATCAGCTAATACAAATTCTCATATTTCCTGATGATTTCTTAATCAGCAGCAGTGTCATATCATTAAAAAAAGTTTTGGACGCAATACTGCAAGGTGATCTGTAATGTTTTTTGCATTACTAGGTCATATTCAGATATTTATTATACTAAATCAAAATCAGGTGTCCTTATTTGAAATATGAAGCGTATTCATCTGACAAGATCATGATGATTCTATTAAATTATAATAAGGCATCTTTGAATAATAATCTTTCAGAAGTTCTATATGCATATTATAATTTGTAAGTACTGTGTATTTTTCAAAATATTTTGGATCTGTTCAGGTATAATGCTTCAATCTTTCTAAAGAATAAAGAACTCTTTCAGGACTAAATAAAAAAAGTCTTTTTTGTGGAGTATTATTATTTTGGTTATCTTCAAGATTCCTTAAAAATAAAGGGTCAGAGTCATTTATAAAATCTCTTCATTTTGATACCTCTATTGAAATATTTTGATTAAAAAGATTTATAAATTCCTCTTTGAAATATTTTTCCAGGCTATTTATTCATGCTATCTCTCATGATATAAGTTTTGAATGATTACTTCAAAGATTATTAAGAGTTATAATAGAATATGATGACATTTCTTCAATTTCTTTTATTTCCTGTATTATTTTTTCTATATACATAATCTTATTTATAATATATTTTGGATAGTATATGTTTTTTAATTTTACTGCAAACAAAATTAATTAAAAAATAACATAATAGGTTATATTTAAACTAATCCTTATTTTTTTTCGACTCTTTTATTATAGATTCGATTCTGTTTATTAAATCAAGTTTTAAACTTAATATTTCAAGTCATAACTGTTTAAAATCATCTTTTATTTCAGAAGATAATGTGATGGAAAAAATTATTCAATTGAAATTTCCTTTGATATGTTTTGCAAGTTCAACTGTGTCTTTGAATCTGCTTCACTCCGATGGAATTCTTCAGTCCAAGGCTATAAAATCAAGAATATCTTTATTTTCATCAAAAATTTTTTCAGCTTCTATTAGGTTATATGCCTGATACAAATTTACTTTTTCTTTCAATATTCGTCAGAAACTTTCCTGGAATCTTTCGTTATCTTCTATAATTAGCAGATTTTTCTTCATGTTTTTAAATTATTCAAATAAAACTATATATTATATTTAAAATATCACTGTTTACAAATATGTGATTTTGTTTTGTAAAATATTGAAAATTGATTGAAAATAAATAAAATGTATGGTTAATTTTAATCTTTAAATATAAAAATATGCATTCAAGAATAGAAACATTAAAATGCCTTGGAAATTTTGAGTTGGGAAAGGATAATATCTGAGGAACTTTTGAGGATATTGAAATTATTGAGCTATATAACAAATTGCCCGATTGCAATGAAGATAAAAAAACCATTTGAGAATATATTAAATTAAGGTTTTCTTGATTAATATGACAAATTTTGGAAATAGACCTATGAGAACCCTTAAAAGAAGCATTAACGCCAGAAGAAGAACTCCAGGAACAAAGATTATTTGAAACAATAAAAACTTTCAAAGAAAAATATAAAAATTTAGAAGAAATGGCTTAAAATTTATTTTTTTAAATTATGATTCATGGAAAAAATAGAAGCAAAGGATTTTGAAAAATATAATAGAAAATTTTTATTATCATTGTTCAGAGTTTTTCTTTGATGATTGATATTATTTGAGATTTTAAATGCTTACGAGATTCTTAATCATCCTTTGAGTTTTACATGGTCCTGACTTATCACCGTAGGATTATTCGGGTGGGTAATCGCTGAAATTTTAATGTTTTTTTATAAATGAATAAATTATGTATTAATCTTGCCACTTATATCTATGCCAATTTTTCTTGATGCTTTTTGAGATATATTTTTATTATATAAAGCATTTCATAATTATGATAAATTTTTACATTTTTTTAATAGCGCTCTAATTGCCTGGGTTTTATTTATTGTATTAAGAGAAAAATTTGAAAATGCAAAATTTACAAAAACATTCCAATGAATAATAATAATTTCAATGACCACAACTCTTTGAGCCTTGTATGAAATCGAAGAATATGCAGAAGATGTTTTAATAAACCATAGATTATTGAGAATGGGGAATAGTTTTGATACGGGAGATGATATTTTAATGAACCTTTTGTGAGGAATTTTTATGGTTGTATTATTGATATCATATTTTAAGCTGAGAAAATTTCTTAATGAAAAATAATTTTTCATTAAGTTTTGTTTTTATTGAATTTACTTGCTTTTTTAGTTATTTTAAATATCTTAATTCAAATACATTTTAAATTTTATATCCATATATGGACCCCATATCCTTGTTTCTGTTTATTTTATTAGTAACTCTTTCTGCATTTTTTTCCTGAACTGAAATAGCTTTAATGAGTTTGTCCCAACATAAGATTACATCATTGGTGAAGGAGAAAAAAGTCTGAGCAAAGTATCTTAAAAAAATCAAAAAAAATAATGACAGACTTCTTATAACCATATTAATCGGTAATAATTTAGTGAATGTCTGAGCTTCAGCTCTTGCAACTGTAAGTACAGTTCAATTGGTTGAAAAATTGAGTTTACCATGAAGCTATTGAATATGAATAGCAACTTGATTCGTAACTCTTATATTGCTTCTATTTTGAGAAATAACCCCGAAATCAATTTGTTCAAAATATGCTGAAAAAACATCCTTATTTGTGGCACCATTCTATCATTTTTTAATGTCTGTTTTATTACCGATAACTTTTATAATTGAACTTTTTGTAAGAATTGTATCGAAAATATTTAACAGTAATAATATTTCCGTGAAAATGTCTAGTGAAGAATTCGAGGCATTTATTGATATGTCAAAGGATATTTGAGCTGTAGAAGAAGGGGAACATAAAAAAATTAAATCTATACTTGATTTATGAGACACTTTAGCTGAATCTGTTATGACTCCTAGAGTACAAATGGATGCAGTGAGCATAGATATAACAATAGATATGTTATGTGATTATTTTTTGACTCACAGCCATTCAAGAATTCCTGTTTATGAATGAACAGTAGATAATATTGATTATGTAGTTACTTTCAAAGAGGCATTTAAATTAAAAGAATCCTGAAGATGAAGCAGAAGATTAAAAGAGTTAACCTTAGATAAAATTATAAAAGTTCCATTAACCCAACCAGTTGATAAAGTTTTTGAAACTTTACAGAAATCAAGAAAACATATCGCACTAGTTTTGGATGAACATGGCTGAGTCGAATGAATTATAACATTAGAGGATATTATAGAGGAAGTTTTCGGTGATATTAAAGATGAAACTGATAAAGAAGAAGTTTATCTAAATAAGCTAAAAGATTGAAAAATTCTCGCAAGTTGAAATACGATCATAGATGATATTATAGAAGAATTTAAGATTGAAGACATCTGAGATATTTGACTTGATAAAGAATTTTCATGAGAGAATTTAAGTTATATTATAACATCTATTTTGGAAAGATTCCCTGAAAATGGAGAGAGTATCGAATTAAATTGAAATAATAAATCCATAAAACTTTTTGTTAAAAATATTCTTAATTGAAAAATCGGTCAAATATTAATAGAAAAATATTAGTGTTATTTTTTAAAAAAAAAATCTAATCACTTTGTATATTAAAATAATTTAGATTTGTTGTTGAAAATGTAATTTTTTTTAACTTGCAATATGTCATATTTTTCATACAATCTTTCGGTTAATAATGATTAAAAATTTATAAAATGATTTGAAGAGTTACGATAGTTTGAAGACCTAATGTTTGAAAGTCCAGCCTTTTTAATTTTTTATGTTGATATAGAATTGCAATTGTATCAGATATTGAAAATACAACTAGGGATATTTTGGAGTATCAGATAAATGACAAAGATAACAACATTAGCTATGTAGTTGCAGATAGTGGTGGTTTGACCTCATGATCTGACGATGAAATCTTAAGAGATGTAAGATTAAGGGTAGAGAATTCTATTAAAAAATCCGATATCATACTTTTTGTTTTGGAATGCGATAAGATAACCGAGTTGGATATGGAAATCGTAAAAGTTTTAAGAAAATCATGAAAAGAAGTTATTATTGTTTGAAATAAGGCTGACAGTCAATCTAGAATCAATGATGCGTACGAACTTTATTCTCTTGGTTTTCCTGAAGTTATTTTCACAAGCGTTTCCCAAAATAAATGAATTTTCGAATTAAGAAAAAAAGTTGCTGATAGATTAAAAGCAAAATGACTTGAAGTTGTAGAAGAGGATTATGATGAATCTTTCATTAAAGTAGCAATTATATGAAGACCGAATGTAGGTAAATCTAGTATTATCAATGCGATAACTTGAGAAAATAGGGTAATGGTAAGAGATATGCCTTGAACAACCAGAGATGCAGTTGATACGATTTTTGAATGGCATGATCATAAATATGTGCTTATTGATACAGCATGAATCAGAAGAGCTTGAAAGATCTGATATAAAGATATTGAAGAATGGAGCGTGATGAGAAGTGAAAAATCAATTGTAAGATCTGATATAGTAGCCTTGGTTGTTGATTGATTTGACTGAATCACAGCTTGAGATCAACATATTATCCAAAAAGCTCTTGAAGAATACAAATGAATAATCCTTGTTGTAAATAAATGGGATAAAGTTCTTGCAAAACCATGAATAGATAAGGAGAGAATCAGGGATGAATATATGAATTACATGAAGAAAAAATTTGATTTTCTACCCTTTGCATCACCTATCTTCACTTCAGCAGTATCTGGAAAAAGGGTTGATGAAATACTTGAAATGGCTGCAAAAGTCAAAGAAGAAAGAATGAAAAGGGTCAAGACTTGAGTATTCAATAATTTCTTGGAACAAGTTACATTCAAACATGCTCCGACTTGAACCAGAAAATCACATAAACCTAAAGTTTATTACTGATCGCAAGTTGATGTTAATCCGCCAAAATTTTTAATTAGTGTAAATAACGACGCACATTTCCATTTCTCGTATAAAAGATATCTTGAGAATCAAATCAGAGAATATTTCTGATTTTGGGGAACACCGATTATAGTTGAGCTAAAATGAAGAGAAAGTATTTTTAAGAAAAATAGGGTAGTAACTATTTTAAAGCCAAAATTAGATCCTGGTACAGAAAAAGAAATGCTTCTTGAAAGGGATGCAAAAAGATGATCAGTAACACCAAAAAAAGTTGAAAGAACCCATAAGACTGACAGATTAAAAAATGCAAAAGCAAAAAAAGCTTCTAAACCGAAAAAATAAATTTGAACTAAATTAAATTTATGTCATTCGTTCGAAGGCAGGAATGATATTTATAAAAAAGTTAATCAATTAAATAATTAAAAAAACATTTCAAATTTTTGAAATGTTTTTTTATGTTAATTTTTTGATTCTTTAATCTTCACTTCAGTCATAATAC
>CAYWJC010000093.1:0-4694 GCA_964458505.1 uncultured Candidatus Peribacteria bacterium
ACGAAGCATAAAAATATTTTTTTCTTCTCAATCAAGAAATGAATAAATTCAAAACTCAGGATTGAATTTATAATAATAGACGATTTTATCTTTAACTCAAATAACGACAGCTCAACTATTTGAAGCCTCAGATGAGCTTCCGCTTAATGTTTTATTAAATTTCAATAAGCTTATTTTATCTGTATTACTTGAATTGATTTCCTTGATATAAACTTGCTTCTCAAGATTCAAAGACAGATTCAATGTTTCTCATCTGTTTATTTTAATTTTTCTTTCTAAGGTTTTATAACTATCTTTAGAGGCTTTTAAAGAATAGCTTATAGGTGGAATTTTTGAAAGATTACAGGTTTTATCGCAAACAAGTGAATAATTGTTTTTGAATTCTCCAGTCAGCTCAAGCTTGACTCAAGACAAAGCTCAGACTTTCAATTCCAAATTTCAGACGTTCGCAACAAAAAAATAATAGTAAACTCAAAAAAATGATCCGAATAAAACAACTAAAACAAATATAGCAAGTAATCTGTTTGACATATTATTTTATAAATAAATATTTTCTTTACAATTCGATCTAACTTTATAAAATGAAGTCTAATATTTTTTTTGATAAAATCAAGTAAATGAACATAGAATTAAAACTACTTCTTGATAAATTCAAATCCTGAGAAAATATCCCTCCCCTTCTTATCGATAACTTCTGAGTCTGTGATATAATAAATTATTTGAATAAAACAAATTTTTCAAGAATTGAAGACATAGAAAATGATTATGTGGAAAATGTTTTTGTTTTCAAAACTGAAGAAAAAAATTTTAAAATAGAGCTTTCAAGAGAAATTATACAAAATGCTACAATGCGACCAAGTTGAGATTTTAGCATCTTTGTGATCGAGGAAATCGACAAATTCACAGACCAGACTTGAAACAGTTTGTTAAAATTATTTGAAGAAGTTCCGGATAGGATTTTATTTTTATTAACAACAAGCTCAAAAGAAAATATCCTTGAAACAATATCATCAAGAATTCTTTATTTTTCAACAAATTCTAATACTCTTGAAATAGGTGATGATATTAGATTTAAAATAGATGATTTTTTCAATTGAAATAAAATAAGTTTTATCAAATATGTTTATAGCGCAAAGCTTGAAAAAAACGACTATATTTGAATTCTTGAATATCTGAAAGAAAAATATAAGAAAACCTCTTTGAAAGATACGAAAATCCTTGAATTAATAGAGGAATGAATCAAGAACATCTATTCGACAAATGCAAATCCAAAGTGGATATTTGATAAAATATTATTAAATATGTAATATTATGGAAAATCCTTCAAAATCAGATGAAAAACCACAAGAAGATCGCTTGATTGCACGTATTCGCTTCAAAAGAAGTGTGGAGATTCTCAGACAAAAAGTTGCAGAAGCCAGCAACTCACATTTAAAGGATTTAAACGATTGAGACAGCTATTGGATTAAAACTTTGTATGAACATCTTTTCGAGCTAAATTCAGCAACATCACCAAAATTTACAAGGACACCTTTAAATTTAGATGAAATAGACCCAAGACTTAAAAAAAGCCTTGTTTTTGCAATGGAAAAATTGAGTCATGAGGAAATAGAAATGATTTTGAATTTACTTAATTTTGATCCAGCAGCACCTATTGTAATAGTTTCCGAGAGTCTAAGGGAAACTGACAAAAGCCGACATCTTATTGAAAAAATCTGAAATAAGGTTTTTGATATTCTAGAATTTCCAAATGTAAGATATCTGAAAGTAAAAAACATCTTAAATTCATATATAAAAGGGATATTGCCGGAAATATTCAATCAAAATAAAAGTTCGCGTAAAGACTATTTACATTTAAAATGAGATGAATTCAGTTATATTAAATGTGATTCAATGCTTGTAGATTATGACTTCTTAAAAGAATCAAAATGGAGTTATGAAGGAAATTTAGAATTATTTGGCTGAATTCATGGTTCTTGAATAGTTATAGGAGTGACAGAAAATACAATTAAAGAATTGATAAAAGTAAACAAGGAATATGAAAATACAAGCTTTGATTATAATTTAGCATATTTAGGAGATTGTAAGTGGCTTAATTTTAAATATTTTTTCTGAGAGACGATAGCAAACAAAATGATTAATGGAATGTTGAGAAATTGAGAATTGAACTTTGGGAAAGTTCTGCATAATTATGAGATAAAATCACATTAAGATGGAAATTTTAAAGATAAATTCTAATTTCAATTATTTGTCAGATTGAACAAGATCTGTCATGCAAGAAATAAAAGTGCGCGTTCAGAAAATAAGTGTAGCACATTTAGAACATCCTTCGAATAATTCCTTTAATTCAAGATATCTGAAAAGCTTTCTTGATATTGAAATATCTTCAGAGAATTATGATAAAAGATTTTGAAAGAGTTTGGTTTTTGATGTAGAAAAACTTGATGACGCAATCATCTCTGATCTTCTGAAAATATTAAGATTTGAACCTGCAACACCGATAATTATTTATGATGAAAACACCGGGTATTATGAAAAGATAAGTGAGAAATTAAAATGAAAAAAATGAATTTTTGTAATGCTTGATTTTCCAAATGTCCGATATTTAAAGCTTAATCTCTCAAAACCAAGACAAGAAACTTATATTCAAAATAATTCAAAAAATGAAGTCATAAATGACAATACAGCAGAATCAGAATATGATGGATTTCAGGCTGACATGTTTGAATGATCAGAGTTCGAAAGATGTCTGCAGATTACAAAATGATTTTATTCCAGTCGAGACATACAGATAAGTAAAGTGATTTCAAATATTTTCGACAATGATAAATTTTCATTGAATGATGTATTCTTAAATAAATGACGAAAGATAAACTATTACGATGTTAATTCTATTTTTGTGGATTCTGATTATCTGTTCGCATGTACCAATGAATTTAGTAACTTTGAATCAATAAAAAAGTTAATGTTATTCGCAAAAAGAAAATGATTGAGTGTCACTATTTCTGTAAATCAACGCTCACATTATCTGCTTCATAGATGAAATCACTTTGAGGAAGTATGACTTTGAAGTTTGAATTTTTGCAGATTTACAGATTGCAGATGGTTAAATATACCTTTTTATGCAGGATCATATTCTTTCATTGAAGAGGAACTTAAACAGAAAAAACTTAAGATACGAGAATTTTTGAAATTAAGGGATCTATAATTTATTTCAAAATCCTAAGTTTTGGTTTTGGAATTCTTCCTGTATCTCTGAAATTATTGATGTCTTGAATTTACATAAATCCATCTTAGAATGAGTCTTCAAGGCGATATTTAGCACTAATTGATTTTCAATATCCAAGAATATTTCTGAATCTTCAATTTCTTTATTCTTATCAAACCTCTTTTCCAATTTTCAGATGATTGTTTTTATTTCTTCAATTTTTGTTTCCGGCAAAATATTCAATTTCAATTCAACTTTCTTAAACTTTTTCTGACTCAAATTTTCTATCGTTTCAACTAAGATGTTCTTATTAGGAATAAAGACGATATTTCAAGATTTATCAATAATTTTTGTATGCGTCAAAGTGATTTCATCAACAATTCATTCATAATTCTTCTTGATCATTATGGCGATATTATCACCTATCTTAAAATTTTTATTAAAGATAAGGGCAATGCTTCAGAAAAAATTCATAATCGCTTCTTTTCAGACAATCGCAATAAAAACTCATCAAATTCAAGCTCAGGTCAGAAGAGTCATTGGATTATATCATAAAAATCAAAGTCAAATCAGGATTCACAAAATCCAAACCAAAATCGATAAGACATTACTCAAAATAGGAAAAACTTTTTTTGAATGATTATTGTTTTTTAATAATTTCAACAAGGAATTTCTAAGAATTACATCAATAATCTTATTGGCAATATAAGTTAAAAGAATTGTTGATATTACAATCATTGTCTTATCGAAATAACTTAATTTTATTCAATTGAAATCAATTATATTCCTGAAATAGAAATATGAAGAAATCAGCAATAAAAACAAAAAAGAAGTTAAATAAATTTTTTTTAGCATAATTAGATTTTATCAAATATTTTCATGATTATATAAAAATTAAAAATATTTAAAAATCAATTTAACATTGACAAAAAAAATTTTTGATTATAAATGTTTTTGACATTTTATAAAAATAAAAGATATTATGAAATTTAAATCTGGAATAACAACGTGATTGACTATATTATGAGCTGCTGTTATCATTAATTCTGTTAGCACAGTAAAAAGCAGGACAGAATCTCTAGTTGAAGAAAAAATTACAAATGTTTCATTAAATAATAAGGAAGAATTAATCATATGAGAAGACATTCCTTTTGATTTTGAAAAAGACAAAGAAGAGATAACTGAACTAATTTTTCATTGATATCAATTAAGGGTAATAAATGATTGATTTTGAATCAAAATAGCTGAAATAAACGGTGTAAATAAATATATCTTTACATATTTTGATATAAATGATATCCAGCATGAACTTGAAGAAAGATTTGATAATCCTGAAGATCTTAAAAAATTTGCTATTTATTTTCAAAACCAAAAAATAAAATAACAAAAAAATTGATTTTTTATTTTTTTTAAATAAAGTATCGTCACTTTGAAATATGGATTGGTAGCTCAGTTGGTAGAGCGGCGCCCTCTTAAGGCGATGGTC
>CAYWJC010000094.1:0-2016 GCA_964458505.1 uncultured Candidatus Peribacteria bacterium
AAAAAAAAAAAATCCCGACAATGTGTCGGTATTTTTTACTAGCTAGCTTTCGTGCTTGTATTTGGTTTAATTTTTTCTTTGTAGGCAGATTCTCAAGAAATTTTTTTTATGTCTTTTTCTCAAGTTGAAGAATTATTTGATGGTGATTTTTGCGCACAAGATACAAGGATAAAAGAAAATAAGCTTGTTAGAATCAATGTAAATGTTTTTTTCATAAAAATTAACTATTAAGGTAAGTATTTATATTATTTTTAAGTTCAGAAATATTTTCTGCAATTTCATTTTCAGGAAGAACATTCATTCATTCCAACCAAAAATTTTTAGGACTTATTCATATGAAACCTAAAAGTCAATTTATCTGAGGAGTTAAGATATCATAAGACTCTGCTTGAGTTCATAGATATTTTCCTCATCTAGCTCATACGACAATAGTATTTTTTAAATTTTTTACAAGTCATCCGTAATTTCAATCCTTGATTTCAAATGTTTCATTTATCTTACATACGAGATCAAACCATGATTTAAGTGCTGCTGGCATTCAAAAATTCCACATTGGAGTTGCTATTACAAGATTATCAGCCTCCATTAATTTAGAAATATATTTAGATTGCAAATCTGCAATTCTTTTATCTTCAATACTCAATTCTTCATATTTCCCAAATCCGTAATTATATGCGATAACCGGAAAAGTGATGTATGGGATATTTTCTTTATGCACATCAACAGTAATTATTTCTCAACCGATTTTTTCTGTAACATAATTTCAGATTTCTATCGATTTAGACATTTCTCCCCTTGGAGAAGCAATAATATATAAGGTTTTCATAATTTTTATTTTGATTAATATTAAAACCGGGTATACTATATACACTAAGTTACAAAATACAACCATTACCCAGTTACTAAAAATATACCATGTGAAATTGTCCTATTCAAAATATGTTTAATTTTCTTTCAAAAAGATGGATGCTTCTTATCTTAAAATCCATAAACGAATGAAAGAATTCTTTTGGAGACATAAAAAGATGATTATGATCGATTAGTGCGAGAATTTTATCTGAAAGACTATCAGAACTCCAATATGAATGATATATAGAAAGACTTATAATTAACGAAAAACCTATTAAAATCCAATACAATATCACTGAAAAATGAAAATCATTATGAGAATGTCTTTTTTCGCTTGATAATTGGGTTAAAGAAAATATTAATCTATCTTAAAATAAAAATACACATCAATATATATTTAAATCAAAATATATTGTTAAAAAACTAACTAAAATATTGGCTTTTATAAGCCAATATTTTTTTATTATATTTTAATTTTTTATTTTGTAAATAAACTTGTATTTTATTAAAATTATATTAATATCCTTCAATCTTAAAGAATTATTAAATAAATGAATGACGGCAAAATCAAGTAGTTACTTTAATGGTTGGGATGGTAAATCCCTCATGAGAGAAGATGAAAGAACATGGGGTTTTTCAAAGCCACATATAATTGATTCACTTAAAGGGCCTAATTTTGAATTATCAGAAAAAACATTAAACAGTCCGGAATTTAAAAAAATTGCTTCTTTCTATGAAGAAAAATTAAAATATCATAATCTTCAAGCAATAAGATCCGACGATATGATCTGAAACCAAAAAGCTTGAGAAATGTTTTCTCAAGAAATTATTGAATTATTTTACGGATGTCCAATCTTAGCCAATCATTGCAAGGGATTGGATCATGAAGATACAGAAACGAATTCCTTTTTGAAAATGGAGAATATAGAATATAGAATGACCCTTAAATGAGTCTATAAGAAAATCAAGCCAAAAATGGAAGATATTAAAGTACTTGCAAAAAATCTTGATACATACTATAAAACGGATCTTTTTCAGAATACTGCACTAAAAGCTGCGTTCTTAGAAACAGAAATATCTTTATCAGAAGAAAAAGCAGAAAATAATCGTTTACAAAATTGATACACTGACAAAATTCATAGTAAAACTCTAGAGCGAACTGACAGG
>CAYWJC010000095.1:0-12144 GCA_964458505.1 uncultured Candidatus Peribacteria bacterium
GTAAATGGCCGTATAATCTGATATCTATTATGAGAAAAAATAAAAGCAAAAGGCGCTATCGTTTGGGCATTTATTTTAGATGAGAATCATAGAGGAAAATGATACTGATCTAAACTATATGAACATTTTGAAAAAAATGTAAAAAATGCCGGTTGAGAATGGATATACCTTATCGCCAGAGCAAACAATGAAAAATTAAGGGATTTCTATACCAAAAGGGGATTTATAGAATGAACAAAAAATATCGAATACACCAAAGAATTTTTATAATCAGTTAGACAAGAACAATCATATAAAAATTTTAACTGAATAGGGTATCTATCTGACAGATAGGCACCTTACACATGAAATTAAAGATTCGACCATTAAGTAAAATCAGCAGGATATCAAGATATCTTATTGAAATAATTATCACTCTTCTCTTGTTCTTGAATGAATCTGTGATAACTGGCCCACCCTCATTGCGGCATCTCATAATAATTCCTTTGCCCTCCTTCAATCCGGATCGGTATTATTAACCGGATTCTCCCCAACATACCCATACAAGTTAACATCATCAGCAACTCCAATAGGATCCCTACTTATGAATCTACCCAGATCTGCATCATAATATCTAGCTCTGTAATAGTAAAGATTTGATTCACTATCGAATTCCCTTCCAGTGAACAGCCTAGTATTTCAAATTAAAGAACCTGTAAAATCTATCCAGCTATTATTTGTTGAATCCCAGATATAAGCTTTTCAGAATACATCGTATCTGTATTCCTCAACTAAGGCTCAGCTATTATCTGAAACTCCAACAATGCTTCAAAGTTGATCATTGTGGTAGTAGAAATCTGATTTTGAGAACTTGACTCCATATTCAAAATTGAATAGATTTTAAATACAGAGAATTATGGCATGTCTCCAAATTCGTTTTTATACTCGCTCAACAGTTCAAAGAATTTTTCTAGTGCCTTTTTTTCATCTTTTGTCTGGTCTAAAATCATATTTGCCCATCAGCTAGTAGATTCCTTGTATCAATACTTTTTTGCCACCCAATCATGAAAATTGTGAAAACTAGGAATTTCATTTTCAATGAATTCTTTCTCATTCAAGCATCAATAGTATCATAGGATATAGAGCCTGAGTGATATAATACTATTATCTCAAATGAACATTCATGGTCTTTTTGAAATTTTATCTAGATGTTCGTAAATATTTCACATAATATATATGGTTATTACAATTATTTAAACAATTTTGGTCATCATGGCAATCAAACTCATAGATCATCCAGCCATTCTTCATATTCTATTCAAGTCTTATGGATATTATCAAAAACGTTATCTCATATTTTTGTAGCTTCATGATATCAATTTTCGCTAATTTTAGATGCTTTTTTAACTGAATAAATAATATCATTTCATCATTTTAAAATCAATTTTTCGAATTCAATACCTTCTTTCGTCATCACATTAGACAACTCCTTTGCACACTCCTTACACTTGAATATTCAGTATTTCTTCGTCACTTTAGAAGCGATTTCAGCTATTTCCTTAACAGATTTTTGAGATCACTTTATCCCAGCCTTAGCTCAGTCTCAAAATCAAGGGATGAATCCCAGCATTGCCAACGAAGTTCATCATGCACATCATAACTTGTTATTCATGCTGCATTTGCTTCCAGCAGCTCACAAATCTCGTACATCTCATATGATTCAAACTGGAGTAAATCATACTCATATTTGTCAGGCAATATTCCATCAATTCTGATCCTTGATGAAATCACCTTCCATTCATCATCGGATAGCTTCATCCCAAGCATATTTGGAATAGCCTCATACGTTATGTAACAACTGCTTCGCCTTCTTTCAATCCGGATCCACCCCATTCACTGGATTCTCACCAACATACCCATACAGATTAACATCATCAGCAACCCCTATCGGATCCCTACTAATAAATCTACCCAATCCAGCTTCATAATACCTTGCTCTATAATAGTAAAGATTCGATTCACTATCATATTCCCTTCAAGTAAACAGTCTAGTATTTCAAATTAAAGATCCAGTGAATTCTTTCCAGACATTACTTTCCGTATCCCAAATATAAGCCTTACCGAATACGTCATATCTGTACTCTTCAACTATACTACCTGAGCCATCAGTAATTCAGACAATACTTCAGAGTTGATCTTTTTGGTAGTAATAAGTATTGTTGTCTAGAATAACTGCGACCACATCATCTACTCCATTAGGTCAGTATACATATTCTCTAATATTTTCAACTCAATCTTTGGTTGTCGATTCCTGGATAACCTGATCTCAGGAGTATGTATAGAATATCAGGGAACCTACAGTTTCTTTTGATATCCTCCTTCATAGGACATCATATGTGAATTCTGCGATCACACGTTCCGGACAATATCAGTTCAAATCGCATTCCGGACTTGGCGGTAGTGCCAAAATAGGAGTCTCTCATCAGGTTCAAGTCTGCTCTCAAGATCATGTTTCGGTTCATGAACCAGTTTCTGGAGGGGTTTCAGTTCATGTGCCCGTTTCTCCCGCCGCGGCGGGACCAGTTCAGGTCTCAGTGCCGCTTCATGACTCCGTTCAGGTTCATGATTCTGTTCAAGTTCATGTTTCAGTTCATGAGCCTGTCGTGGTTCAGCTTCAGGTCTCAGTGTCTGAGCCGGTTTCAGCAGAACCGCTTCCTGTCTCGCTTCAAGATCATGTCTCAGAGCCAGTTCAAGTCTCTGTTCCGCTTCATGATTCGCTTCAGCTGCCTGTTTCTCCCGCCGCGGCGGGACCAGTTCAAGTCTCAGAACCTGTTCATGTCTCACTTCAGCTTCATGATTCTGTACCGGTTCAGGTTCATCATCCGCTGCCGCTTTCTGTACCGCTTCACGAATCAGTGATGACAAATCATGTATGGGCTTTCTCGACAACTTGTATCAGCCTATTCTTGTAATCATATGCGAATCTGAACCTGAGATTCTCTATGATGTTTCAATTGTTGTCATAGCTGTAAGCTCAAGTTGAGGTTGTTCAGCTGCCATCAAGAGATTCTGTTCAGGCATATTGATTAAGGATATTTGGGCTGTAGCTAGTATTGTTCAGCTCTAATCATCATTGGATTTTCTTCGCTGAAAGTCTGTTTCATAATGGATCGAAATCGAATTGTTCATTATAGCCTGTTCAATTTGAGCCATAACTTACTCCAGTTAACCGGTAAAGGCTGTCATATGAGTAATTATCAGTTCAGTTTCACAGGATATTAGAGACTTTATCATAGCTGAAATCAAAATCTCTGAATATGCTTCAGCTTCAGACGGATGTATTTGCCAGATTCGCATTAGGGGTTTCTATCTTAATGGAATTCAGCCTGTTTATGGCATCGAATGTATGTGAAATATTATCTCCATTACCATATGAAGTATCAGTAAGATTGACTCATGCATATGTGTAAGCTACATAAGACGCTCATCAGCTTCAAGATATATTTGTCAATCTGTTGAGACTATCGAAAGTATTTTGGATTACATTTCCAGAAGGATAAGTCAGTGCTGTCCTGTTGCCGTTTGCGTCATATGAGCTTATGACTTCTTTTCCGTTCTGAGTCTCTTTAATGAGTCTTCCAAGAGAGTCGTATGTAAATGTAAGATGCGTAGCTCAATCTGTTGCATCAATGAGTTTTCATAGCGAATCGTATGAATAATCTTCAGATGTGACTCATCCGACTCATGATCAAGTCAGTATGGATCTAAGAACTAATCTATTAAGCTCATCATATGCATTGGTTACTACTGTTCAATTCGGATCTGTAGAAGTTAGAACATTATTGTTATCGTCATATGTCTTTACTATCTTATTTCAGTCTGGGTATATCTCTTCTTTCTGCCTTCCATATCAATCATATGTGTATCTTGTCATATTTCCATTAGCATCAGTCAGTTTGATTAGATTTCATGCAATATCATATTCATACGAAGTTGTCACTGCTGTGCCAGAAAGAGTCTTTATTTCAGATAAGGCTTTTCATCTGTAATCGTAAGTATAGGACGTTATGTTGCCATTTGCATCCTTTGAAGATATTACATTCCCTTGTTTATCATACTCATATTCATTAGCAAGCTCTACATCATCTAACATTTGCCATGATTTCTTGAGCCTTCCATCTTTGTCATAAGTATTATAAGTCGAGATGTCCTTTCCGTCATTTCATTCTATTCTTTTTTCTATGACCAGACCTCTTTTGTCATATACAGAAATTATCTTGTTTCATAGCGCATCAATTGCTTCTGTCGGCCTTCAGAATATATCATAAGAGACAGTTGAGATGGCACCCTTAGAATCCGTAGACTTGATGACTTGTCAGTTCTTGTTATATTCAATGCTGCTGATCATATGATTGCCTGGTGATTTTGGATTTCAGTCAACATCCAGCTCAATTGTTCTCTGTTCAATTGTTTTTCAGATTCAATTGTACAGGGTTTCTGTCCTGCTCAACCTTTTATCGGTCGAATCATATGAATTGGCTTGAATGACTTTGCCAAGCTTGTCATATGAATAGATAATATAATTACCGAGTGCATCCTCAATCCTTACAGGCCTATCGAATCAATCATAAGTCATATCCACAGCATTCGACAGAGCATCTATTATCCTTATCTTATTGCCATTTCTATCATATTCATTCCTGATTGATATTCATTCGCCTCATTCCACAGGAATGGCATTTATTTTGATAATCCTTCATTGCTCGTCATAAGAGTATTGCTTCTTGCTTCAATCTGCATATCTGACTTCTGTGACATTATCATTTCAATCATACGAATTAGATACCGCTCAAGTGAGAACAGGAGATAAATCCATAGTCACAGTTGTTGGCTTATCCAGCAGATTGTAAACAAATCTGGTATCTGCGCTATGTGTATCATCCAATACTAGAGATTCAAGGACCTTATTATCATTAAGGTCATACTCAAACTTCTTCTTGATTCATTCGGCTGTTGTGGACTCTTTAATCCTATTCAGCTCATCATATGAGATTTTCTGTTCATTTCATTCTCAATCTGTCTTAGAAATGAGATTTCAATAAGCATCATAAGAATATGATTCTTCAATCTTATTGAATAGTCATCATTTTATGGTCTTGATTATCTGTCAGCTGGAATATTCAAACGATGTCTCATTTCATTCGGAATCAATAGAGCTTACGAGTTGACCTATTGAATCATATCCGTTTTCGGTAATGAGCGAAACTGCGCTTCCTGATAATGAAAGAAGGATATTTTTGGTTTCTGATTTTATGAGGTTATTCTTATTGTCATATGTGAATTCTGTTTCTGTTCAATTTGGCAATATAGTTTTTATCAGATTGTTGTTCGTAACTAGATCATATTCATTTTTTGTGATAATATCAGTGAAATCATTATCGGCGGATGTCACATTTTCTTTCTTCCTCTCCTCTATCTTGTTTCCATTCTCATCATATTTCCATACTGTTCAATTCCATTTTGGCTGGATTTCTTTGAGCATTCTTCAAAGTGAATCATACTCATATCTCACAACTGTGCTTCAGCTTCATATCTTATCGAATACGGTCCGAGATATCACATTTCACATCCTGTCATATTCATACTCTGTATTGATTCAATTTTTGTCTGAAACTCTGTTCTTCACAACATAATTACCTATTGAAGCTCAGCTTCAGGCATTTTCCGGAGTGTCATCATCATGTATGTCAGCCAAGCTATATTCATAATATCAGCTTCAATCTCAATATACTTGAGATATGACCCTATCATTTGAGTCATATGCATTTGTTACATAAACTTGTCATTTGGAATCTATCAGAGTCTTCAGGCAAGGAACTTGTTGAACTGAGTCTGAGAGAATGTTTGAGCTCAATAATCGAATATTCTCCAGAATTCCAAATAAAAAAGCCATAACTATCACTTAAGATAATTGAAGAGAATTTTCTGAACATAGGATGATTGACGCTATACTAAAATGAAGGCATATTTTACACATCCTTGCAGCAGTTGGGAAAGATGAACAAATGAGGCTATTAATTGATTATTGAGATAATTTATTCTAAAGAAAACTGATTTTAAGGATGTATCTGAAAAAGAATTGTCTAATTATGTAAAACCACTTAATAACAGGACCTAGGGAAAGATTGTGATTCCTTACTCCTAAAGAAGTTTTATTGAATGAAAAAGTTGTATTTGACTTTAGAGATTAAGTTAAAACTTCCTTTATGTCAATTTGAATTGACTTATCAATGAAACTTATAAAATATAAGAGTATTATACATAATTTTTCTGTCAAATTTTATGAACAAAATTCAACGTTTGCTAGAGGAGGAATCTTCTAAATTATTGCTAATAAATCAAGATGGCATAACACATAATGATATTCGAAAGTTATTTGATGAGATTAATAATTTTGTCGCAGATATTTTAGAATGAAAAATAAATGCAAAGGAATTAGAGAAAAGCTATTTAACACCAACTCTTGTTTTTATCGGGAAGATTGAGAAATTACACAAAATTATTTCTTCCAAAAAGATTGATCAATTTGTTTTGAAATTAGATTTTAATCACTGAATAGATTTCCTGGAATTTTTTGATTACTATAATTTTGCTACATCTGATGATGAAATAAGAGGTTCTGATTCTGAATGAAATACTACAAGCCTATTTAGCAAACTTCAAGCATCTAAAAATTCACATTGAATATACTTATTAAATCAAGAAGCATACGAACACGAGGATGATACTGACGATTCAACCTATCACCTAATATTGCGATGATTATAATTATTTATTTTTAAATATATCCTTATGGAATTTATATCATCAAATAATGAGATTCTTACTCCTTCAAAGAAGGCTGAAATTCAAAATAAAATACTGTTGGATGTTTATGACGAGACATATCCATTATGAGACATAAACAGGGCTATTGAACAGATTAAAAGTGGGACACAGAGAATATTGTTTTGGTGAAAATCTTTCGATGAGATAAGTAGCTGAAGATGATGAACCATGGCTTTGATTCAAGATACATCAAAATCTCCCTCTACCGTAGAAATGTGCAGAGCAGGATCTAATGTAAATAACTGATGATGATTACAGGCCGTATCAAGATTATTCACTGATTTTTTTGAATCACCCTTCAATCAATTGTATGCCACTCCAAGAAATTGTTTAGACAGATTGAATGAAAATAAAGAAGTGATTCCTTGATGAAAAGCTATATCAACAATTTATTCTAGACATAAAGATATTCAATATTGGTGAATCGCACCATGGTACATTATGCCAGGGAATGCGTTGGAGTTATTGGATTTAAGAATTTATACAAAACAAGATTTATGTTACGATAGATTAAAAAATTGAGATAAAGTATATATAGGATCGGCGGCTGATAGAGAAATTTTTTGAGAAATGATAGAGTCTAATTACCATGTGAATGATTTTTTTTGAGATTCCTCTTTTCCGCTTTCGGATATTGATTATTCTTTCTCTGTAAAGTTCGACCACAATAATGATTTAAGAAAATTCAATTATTCCATGTATGAAGTTGAAGTGGAGTGACCAATATGAAGGCGAGAGATAGAAGATTCGATGAAAAAAATATGAAGCGGGGTAAATCTGGTCAAATTGGATCTTTTTGATAAAAAAAATATACTTGCCCAAGAACATCTGAAAGAAATATGATTTAAGATGGTCTCTTTATTTCCAGAATGAAAAAAGATGATGTGATATTGGTTTAAAAGTGACAATCATAACTATGCCATTCCTCATTATTACACTGAACAGGGCGGTAAGAGCCTAAAATCCATATCCTTGCAAAAAGAAATAATAAAATCAATCATCGCCTGATAATATAAAATATTGACTGATATCTTAAAAAACTTTTCTATACTTTTTCCATTTTTTCTTTCCCATAATATACATAGGGCATCTTTAATTCCTATTTTTTATATATGACATTTGATGTTGAGTACCTTGATAAGATCAATAAAGAGATAATTTTGGCGCATGATGTGGTAGGCAGAATATGTATAAAAACTAATTTAAAGAGGCTTGATTGGTTAAAGAAGCTAGCATGAGTAGATGTGTTTTGAAAATTTGAAAGCGACCAATTAACAGGATCATTTAAAATAAGATGAGCATATTATAAACTAGATAAAATTAAGTGAAATTGAAAACCGGTTATTGCAGCATCCGCTTGAAATCATTGATTAGCCATTGCTGAAGCCTGAAAGCTCCTATGAATTGATACGAGCATATGTATCCCTATCAATGCGAGTACCATAAAAAAAGAAAGGCTTTCGTATTATGATCATTCTATTATCCAATACTGAGATTCGTTAGAAGAGGCTACCGACTTTGCAAGAAAAATTGCAAAAGAAAAAAATCTGGAATTCATCTCGCCATTTAATGATATGGATTTAATTTGCTGACAAGGCACTTTGGCAATCGATATTTTAAATCAAATTGATGATATAAATACGATAATCATCCCTGTTTGATGAGGTTGATTGATAGCATGAATGGCTGTCTATATAAAAACGAACTATCCAAATATAAAGATAATTTGAGTGGAACCAGAGAATTACAGTTCAGTAAATAGCTCTATTAAAAATAGTGAAATAACAAGGGTTACGAATATCCCGACATTTGCAGATTGACTATCAGTAAACCTTGAAGAAGATTCGCTCACCTTTGATATAATAAAGAACCTAGTTGATGAGATTATAGAGGTTTCAGAGGAAGAGATAGCTGCGGCTACACTTTCTATACTATATCATGAAAGTAAATTGGTTGAACCATCTTGAGCCATTTCAATTAGCCCTATACTATCATGAAAAATTTGAACAGAATACTGAAAGATAGCCGTTGTTTTTTCCTGATGAAATATTTCCACATCCAACGTGGTAAAAATAGCAAATTATCCATTTAAAAATAAAGATTTAGCTAAGTTTACGAATTATATTTATCCAACCGTAGACAATGAAATAAAAATTAAGTGAGTAAATAACTGTAGCCCCGAAGAGTCAGATGGCCTAATATCTGATTTGGAGTACGATATTAATTTTATATCTTCCAGATTCTCAGATATCAAAAATAAGACTGCTAATTTTAAAAAAAAGCTAAAAGAATATATTGATTATTGTACTAAAAAATGATTCTTTTTAGATCAATCCTCCTTAGATAAAGCATGTGCCATTATCCATATGCTTGATGAATGATTACTAAAAAATGAGGATATTGAGCTTGATGTTTATGATGTTCCAAAATATAATAGAAAAATAACATCATACTTACAAGAATACCGATCATTTCTTCATTTGATAATGGTAATAGAAATGATTTTCGATTATAGGTCTGCATCTTATGATCAGAGTCTTGATTCTATGTTTTTTTCACTGGAATCTCAGGATAGTCCAAATGTTAATTATAACAGGTATGAAAGTAAATACACTTCAAATTTAGAATTACAATTATCTGAAATACTATGAATTAATAATGAAAAAAATTCAGTTACTGTGGCCTCTTCATGAATGGCTGCATTCAATTTAATTGAAAACTATTTGGTTAAATACGTGCTTTCGCCATGAGACACCCTTCTTGTGCCTAATTATATATATTTTGAATCGGAAGAACAGATTAAGAGGCTGTATTGAATAAATTTTGTTAAGTGAGATACGTATAGTACAAATGAGATAATATCAATGATATTATCTCATCGCCCAAAAGTTGTTTTTCTTGATCCAATGACAAATACTTTGGAACTAAACATGATAGATATCCAAAAGATAATCGAGCAGATATCAAACAAAACAGATTATAAAATCCATTTTGTTGTTGATTGAACAATGGTGTCCTGAGCCATTAATCCGTTTAATTTTAATATAGGTGATAATGCAGAGATTTTCTATTATGAAAGCTGCAGTAAATATCTGCAACTTTGATTAGATATGTCTATGTGATGACTAGTAGTAACTAATGTAAATCATAAAAATCATTTTAATAGGTTACGAAGAAACGCTTGATGAATAATGTATGATGGTTCTGTCCATATGTTTCCGTATTTCACTCGGAATGAACACATAATCAGAATGAAAAGATTTACAAGAAATTGATTATTTATTACTAACCTTATTAACTGAGATGATAGATTGAAATGAAAAGTCAATGCCATTTTCCCATTGGAAACAACACATGAATTTCATGAAATAGCAAAAAATTATGATTTCATATGATGAGTATTAACCTTTAAATTTAATAACATCTTCTTAAACCAAAGAGATATTTTAAATGCCTGTATCGATAGGATAATTAAGAAATCTACAGAAAATTGAGTATCAATTACAAAATGAGTTAGTTTTTGATTTTCTTTACCGAGAATTTCGGCGGCAGCAGCTATGAATGAACTCGATCCCCCCTTTTTAAGGTTATCAGTTTGAGATAGATCACTTACTGAAACAGAACTTTTAGCAAAAGTAATTATTGAATCATTCATTGAACATATCCTTGCTAATGAATTATCATAACAATAACTTGTATAGCTAACCAAAATAATAGTTGTCTTCTCGGCTTAATCATAAATAATAGGCGGTTAAAAAAATCGGGCATTCATTATATCCAAATATCTCTTAACAGCCATGTCAGATAAAAGCTTGAAGATGTAATGCTCTTCAAAAGAGATAAGGAAGCTTAAGACTAAAGCGGAAATATTGCCATTAAAGATAACTTATATCCCAAGCAAAAATTCTCTTATATTCCTTCTCTCTATGCCATCATAACCTCCTCAAGTATATCTATCCATGCTAAGCACTTATTTTGGCCAGTTATCATCTATTTTTGCAAGGTTACCGAATCCCTTCTTGGTCGTCTCTTCTGATTCAAGAAAGTAGGCTACTTGGATAGCTCAAATATAAACTATTCAGTTTCACTCCTCATTTATTCATTTCTTATACAATTACCCTCAGTCGTCTCAATTGCTATAAATGATGTAGTTTCAGTTTGGGGTAAATATTTGATTCCATGAGTATGAAGATACAAATACTGTACCTAATCACTCCTCATCAATTCATTTCTTATATAGCTTACCTCAGTCCTCTCAATTGTTATAAATTATATAATTACCATCAGGCGAAATTACCGGATTCCAATTAGAAGCTCAAATGTAAACTATTCAGTTTCACTCCTCACTGATTCATTTCTTATATAGTTTCCATCAGTCGACTGAATTTTCATAAAGAATTGCATTGCCATTCTTTATGAATAAAGGACTTGCAGAATTTACATTAGTAAATAAAGTACCCATTCACTCTTCATTAATTCATTTCTAATACAGCTTACCTCAATCATCTGAGTTTGGATAAATTACATAGCTTCAATCGGGAGATATTTGTAAATCCCAAGTATTCACAAATAATCTTCAGTTTCAATTTTCATCAACTCATTTTATATATGCTTTCCATCCATCATCTTAATTCTGATATATCAGAAATTTTGATAGAATCGATAGCTAAAGGATAACAGTTATTTCCTGAGAATTTTGATCATGAAATATTTTTAAACCTTAAATCCAAATTCGGATTATCATGAATAACATTTGCAAAAACTTGATTACAAATAAAAAAAACCATCATTCCAAATATTAGAATAATGGTCTTAAATAACTTAAGCGATAAATTATCATATTTTTTTAGCTTGAACATAATCTGTGAAATTAAATATATAAGATTCTTTTTGAATAATACTTTTTAACTTAAAGAAAAATATGGACGAGGAGAATGATGAAGTCAGAGAGTGTAACCTGGGATAAAATTGAAGAAATTGTTTATCAGTAAAATGTTCTAAAATTAAGAAAATAAAATAATGGCGAGTTTAGCTCGTCAATAGTACATATATTAAAAGTAACTCTCAAAAACATTGAAACGCTAGCATACTTTTTTCGGATGTCAAATTATAATTTAAAGTAGATTTAAAGTGATAATTAAATTTCAATATCAAAAAACCTCCTAATTGCTCAAGAAGTTCTTTGTTTTTGATTTCATGGTCGCGCGGACCTGCCTGCCGGTAGGCAGGGATGGAATTGAACCAGCAATCCTCGAGTCTATGTGCCGGCAAGACCAC
>CAYWJC010000096.1:0-2368 GCA_964458505.1 uncultured Candidatus Peribacteria bacterium
ACACCAGATTTTCCAAAAGGAATATCTGCATCGCTGATCCCCATAGACTCGAAAAGCTGTCTTTTTTCTTCAATAGAAAGCTTATCTAAAGTATCTGCAAATAATTTAATAATAATTCGCTCTTCCCATTGCTCTACTGTAAAGTCATCTTTAGAGTAAGTCTTTTTAAAAAGATTAAGTGGAATATTAGGAAATACTAACCCTATCACCTCTCTAGGAATATTTTGCTCCTTATCTGCTCCTAACCGTTCTGCAACTTCATAAACTACCGTTTTATAATTAACAAAATCATCTCTAAAAAGGTTAGCAATATCATTACTTCCCATTTTTCGTAAATAATCAGCTAGTTTTTTACAGCTATCAGCAGATGAAGATAAATTATCGTCGTATTTCAAATATGAGACCAAAGGCTTCACATCTTCTAATGATACTAAAGCTGATTTATGAATGACTTCTGTTAAAGTAAGTTCTTTACTCATTTTATTTTCTCCTTTAATTAATTTAATGAAACCAAATACTTATTATCGGACAAGATGAAATCTGCATGAATCTTAATATGTGATACACAATATCCAAATACAGTCCCTAATCCCGTTCCAATAAGTGCACCAGGTATACCAGCAATCGTAAAACCTAAACCAGCTCCGGTTAGAAGTCCGCTTGCTGTTAACACAGACATCGTTAACTTATTTGGCTGACAGAACATAACTTTCATATTTGATTTTTTTGCAAAGTTATAAGTTTCAACCAATAAATCTACTAGTAATGCTTTATCAACTAAGAATTGGCCTTTAGCCTGGGCTATAAGGAAGGCTAGAATTTTTTTTAGATCAGATTTTTTTAAAATATTGATAGTTTTCATAAATAGTCCTATTAGTGAGATAACTTAAATGTTTACTGCTATATTCATGCCAACTTTAATTTAACTTATTTTTCAATAACTTAAGTTTTTTACTTATTTTTTAAATTATGTTATTATTAAAAAAGTTTAATTTATTTAATTTAAATATCATTAAAATATGAAATACATTTTATTTTCAAATAATGAAAGTGTCAAAAATATTAACCTAATCGAATTGAAGGAAATAAAATTATCTTCAAGTTTTGAAAACTACTTTGATGTTAAAAAATCTATTTTTTTTAATGAATTGAAAGATATATATTCAGAAGATATTTTATTAAAATTAGATAATGCCTATGAAACTTTAAATGCAGCTAGTGATGAAGACATAAAAAAAATAAGAAAAGAACTATCGATTTCTAAAGATAAAATAGATAATATCTTAGGAAAAATTATTGATTTTTTAATTAAATTTAAATATTCAAAAATAGTTTTTCTACTAAATGTAAATAAGAAAAAATGTAATAATATAGAAAAATTTACAGATATTATTATAAGTCATTTTGATAATATTTTAGAAAATAAATTCAATATAGATTTCTGTATACACCCTGATGTGTCTTTAAAAGAAAATGATATTTTAGATAACTCTGAATATAATTATTTTATAGAGAAAATAGAAAATTTTTATATAGAAAAATACTTAGAGAAAGAAAATGAAAGTGAAAATATTTTAGAAGATATTTTTCATAAATCTGGACCTATATTAATAGAAGGTGAAACTGGCGTTGGAAAAACAAAAATTGCAGAAATAATTAGTACTAAAGTCAAAAGAAAACTTATATATAAAAATATTTCAGCAGTTCCTGAAGAACTTATAGGATCAACATTAAGAGGATATTGCAAAGGAAGTTTCACTAGTGCTATCAAAGATACCGCAGGAGTATTTGAAGAATCTGATGGTAATGTACTGTTTTTAGATGAATTTCAAAATTTCTCAATGAATGCTCAAGTACAATTATTAGATCTTTTAAACCCAACTTCAAATAAAATCAATATTTCGAGAATAGGATCAAATGATATTAATACTTTTAATGTTAAAGTAATCCTTGCTGTAAATGAAGAAATACATGATCTATTAAAAGAAAAAAGAATAAGACCAGATGTTTTCTATAGAATAAGAAACACTCATAAATTAAATAGCTTCAATGAAAGAATAAACATTCTAATTAAAAATAAATATGATCCTCTAGTTTATATAAAAAAATTATTGTTTATTTATTTTTGGAAGAGCTTTTCCATGGACAATTATTTAATTAAATTAAATACAAAAAACATTAATGGTGAATTTATATTTAATTCTGATAATTTTTTCCCATTATTTTCTGAAGAAATATTAAACCTAATCAAAGAAAAAAAGTGGAATGGTAACTATAGAGAATTAAGCGTAAAAATATTAGATATTTTCTATTTATTTAATAAGTATTCTTCTAGGTCATTACAAGAAATATTTTTCAAAAGTTTTGA
>CAYWJC010000097.1:0-1923 GCA_964458505.1 uncultured Candidatus Peribacteria bacterium
TTATTGTCAGTAATACCATAATTTTAATTTTTTAGTAGATTTTTGAAAATCCTTCCCTAATTTAGGGAAGGTGCCCAAAGGGCGGATGGGTTATTGTCAGTAAAACAAGAACTACAACAATAAATCTATAACAAGTCAATGGAGACTTGTTCGCTTAATTTCATTTCGCTCAGGATGACGATAAATGAAAAATAAAATATAAACTAAAAAACTTAAGTTTTTTCACTCATTTTCCCTTGACTTTTGCTTTTAAAACATATAATACTCACGTTTGCACTAACTAGAATGCTTGTGTTCTTGTCGAAGTTAGGGCATATTTTTTAGTTTACTAACTACAAAAGAATGCCTAAGAAAAAGGATAATATTGAGGTGGTACTTGATACAAAAAAAGATTTCTGATCTTTGTATGATGTCAAGTGAAGATATTTTTTTACTGACGATAAATCTATTCTTGAAATGCCTGAACTTATAGAGGTTCAATTAAATTCCTATAAAGATTTCCTTGATAATAGATTATCAAGAGCTTTTGAAGAAGCATTCCCTATTTCTGATTTTTCTTGAGAGAAAATAGATATTTATTACAAAAGCTATTCTCTAGAAGAACCTAAATACTGAGTGACTGATTGTAAAAGAAAGAATCTTAATTATGAAGCACCTTTCAAAGTAAGACTTGAAATGCTAAATAAAGAAACTTGAGAAATCAAGGAACAAGACGTATACATGGGTTGAATCCCTCTTATGACTGAAAAAGGAACTTTCATTATCAACGGTATTGAAAGGGTAATTGTTAATCAAATCATAAGATCGACCTGAATGTTTTTTACTCCAGATGCTAAAAATCCATGATTTTACTGAATGAAGATCATTCCACAAAAATGAAGTTGGTTTGAATTTGAATTAGAGAAAAAATGAATCATCAATGTAAAAATCGATAAGAAAAGAAAAGTTCCTGTTACTACTCTTCTAAGAGCATACTGACTTGAAAACGATTCTGATATCATTGAAGCTTTTAAAGGAAATAAAGAAATTATAGCAAAATATATCGGACCTACACTAGAAAAAGATAAAACAAAAACTAGACTCGAAGCTCTTCATATCATATACAAACTTCTTAGACCAGGAGATCTTGGAACTGATGAAAGAGTTAAAGATTTATTTCAAAACACTTTCTTCGATATCAAAAAATTTGATTTATGAGAAATTGCTAGAATAAAAATAAACAGAAAATTAAAATTCGAAACTGAATACAAGGATGAATGAAGATTCCTTAGAATCGATGACCTTACAAATTGAATAAAATATCTTCTTTCTTTAATTGAAGAAGTTGACGGATATGAATGGGATGATATAGATCATCTTGCTAACAGAAGAGTTAGATCAGTTTGAGAATTGGTTTATGATAAATTAAAGATCGGTTTAGCTAGAACTGAGAAAATCGCAAAAGATAGAATGACTATCGTAGATCTTGAAGATGCAACTCCAGGAACTTTCATAAATTCAAGACCAATTACAGCTGTTTTGAAAGAATTCTTTGCTTCAAGTCAATTATCTCAATTCATGGACCAAAGCAATCCAATATCAGAACTTGCTCATAAGAGAAGAATTTCCGCTTTATGACCTGGATGATTAACAAGAGAAAGAGCATCATTCGAGGTTCGTGACGTACATCCAACTCAATACTGAAGAATATGTCCAATACATACTCCAGAAGGACCGAATATCTGACTTGTACTTCATTTGGCAAGTTATGCAAAAGTAGACAGGTTTGGTTTTATTACAACTCCATTTAGAGAAGTTCAGCATATTGTAAAAAATGACTGAAAAGAAGCTATAAATAGAATGGCTCTTGATGATATGCTTGATTCAAAATGAAAATTGATAATTGCTGAAAAAGAATATATCACAGAAGCGATAGCAAAAGAA
>CAYWJC010000098.1:0-7666 GCA_964458505.1 uncultured Candidatus Peribacteria bacterium
ATTAAGTGTAAATTCCGTTTTTTTATAATTTATATGTTATTTTATTGTCCTGTAGTAACAGCATCTTCTTGTGTTGGTCATTTTTTTGTTTTAATCTTAAAACTTCCAGACACTCATCAAGCTGTAATTACAACTTCGCTTATTGTACCATAATTGACCGAACTTTTAGCTTTAACTATAATTTTTGAATTTGGAGATAAGGTTCATTTTGTAATCCATTCAGTTTCTCACGAAAATGTTAATCTTCATTTTGCATTTTTTGTATATGAAAATATTTTCATTAAACCGCCGCTCGCAGTAACACTAACATCTGAATTAAATCAATTAATTAATTTTGCATTAGAAACGTATTCAGTGTCTCTTTCTAATCATATTTTTGGAGTGATACTGAATTTATTAGGAACTTTATCTGTAGGATCTTTTTTTGATGTGATTGAAAAAGTATCTTTAATTCATCCTATATCAACGCTAATTATTGATTTTGTACTGTATGTACTTGGACAAGCAACTCTAATTGTCACATAATCTCAATTACTAACTTTACCGCTCGTATCAGCCTCACTGTTTATACTTATAGTTCATCCTGAAACAGTTATCGGGGATTCTGAATTTATTCATGATATTCTAACTCTATTTGATATAATAGTTTTATTTATCTCACAATTACTTCGATCGGCGAAATTAAACTTATTTGGTTTTATATCAGAAGTTGAAGTGGAGTTGACATCTCCTGCAAACGCAAAATTCATTGATATCAATGAAACAATGATTAAAAATACAAAACTATATTTTATCTTACCCATAAATATAAAATTAATTATTAAAATACGGGCATATATTAATCCATATTAATGCAATAATCAAGTTAATTTTTATTTATGGGTTTATTAATTTGAAAATTTATATTTATTATTATTATGGAATGGTTATTTTAAAAATTTTTACAATAAAAATGAAAAATATTGAGGTTGAGATAGAGTTTCATATCGGAGGAAAAATACAAAGAGCTTATAGATTTTTTTAAAAATAATTGAGAATTCCTTTGAAAAGATTATCAGGAAACATTTTATTTCAATGGGGAGAAGGATCTTAGAATTCAGAAAAATGAAAATTATTCGAAAATCTGGATGAAGGAATGAAATATTCATGATGAAGCCAGAAAAGAAATTGAAATAAAAGTACCCAAAGATGATTTTGAAAAACTTGAAAATCTTTTTCTGTGATTAGGTTATGATATAGAGATTAAATGGTACAGATTGAGAAATGATTTCAAATGGGAATGAATTAGGATAAGTCTTGATCATACAAAATGATATTGATACATAATAGAGTTAGAGATTATGAGCAGTATTGAAGAAAAAGACAAAAATTTAGATTATCTAAAGAAGAAATTCGTTGAATTATGAATAAATATAACTTCAAAAGACGAATTCACTCAAAAATATAAATATTATAAAGAAAATTGGCATGAACTGACAAAATAATATAGTTAAAAAGATTTATGATCTGGTTGAAGATACATGTAAAAATTCTCCAACAAGACCCTATGCAGCCTGGACACATCATATTTTGATAGTTTATGAAATTGCAAAAGATTTGGCCATAAAATATGATGCCGACATAGAGATTTGTGAATTATCGGCTCTTTTGCATGATTATTCAAGTGTTTCCTGAATTTGACCACAAGAAGATCATCATATTTACGGAGCAAAACTATCAGAAGAAATATTACTGAAATATGCTTATCCGAAAGAAAAGATAGAACATGTGAAATCTTGCATATTGTCACATAGATGAAGCAAGAGAATGGAATTTGAAAGCCTGGAGGCTCAAATCATAGCTAATGCAGATGCTATGGCACATTTCTATTGCGTAGATTCGCTTTTATATTTGGCATATATCGTGCATAAGATGAATGTTGATGAATGAACGAAATGGGTATTGAATAAATTAGAAAATAGTTATAATAAGCTAAGTTCTGATGCGAAAGAATTGATTGATTCCAGATATGAAGCCATTAAAATGATTTTTTAAAAAAATTAATAACAATTTATGAAACAATACATATTGAAAATTCTTCAAAATTCAGCTAAAAAAGTTATTGAAAAACATAAACCTGTAATAATCTGAATAACATGAACAGTCTGAAAAACCACTTCTACGCATTTTGTATATGAATTTATGCAAGCTTTGTATTGAAATGATGTTTATATGTCAGCCTATGATTATAATTGAGAATATGGCTTGCCATTGACTATATTACATTCAAAATCTCCTAACAAAAACATATTCTGATGGATTATAGTTTTTATAAAGTGAATTCTTCTAAGGTTTTATAAGACTTACCCTAAATATTTGGTTCTAGAATATTGAATCGATCACAAGTGAGAAATGGATGGACTTCTAAATATTGCAAAACCTGATATATGAATAATTCTGAATATTTATAAAAATCATGTTATGCAATTTCCTGATTTCAAGGATTACATAGATGAAAAACTTAAAATGGCATTTAATTCAAAAAAAATAATCTATAACATAGATGATGAAAATTTAAGGACAAATCTTTCTTCTTTAGAAAAAAATAAGGCTATTTCTTATTGAATCAAAAATCAGGATGTTGATTTGACAGCTAAAAATATCAAATCAGATGTAAAAAAATTAACTTTTGATTTTTGCTGTAAGGATGTTTGCCACAATTTGAATTTTAATTTAATCTGAGAATTCCAAGCTTACAATATTTTACCCGTTTTCGCTTTAGGAATAGAGCTTTGAGTGGAAATAGAAAAAATCATCGAGATAATGGCAAATGTTAATCCTCAAAAATGAAGATGAACTTTGCTTGAATGAGTTAATAATTCAATTATAATTGATTGAAGCTACAATTGATGATTTAATTCAATTTCAGCATGAATCGATTATATGAATTCTTTATCAGCTGAATACAATAAAATACTGTTTCTTTGAGATATGAGAGAGTTGTGAGAAGAATCTAAAAAAATGCATTATGATTTGGCTGAAAAAATTAAAAGTTCTGAAATTGATTCGATAGTTCTTGTTTGAGAAGAAATGAAAAAATATGTGTATGAAAAACTTGTTAAACATTTCTGAGAACAAAAAGTTTGTTGGTTTTTGAGCTCAAAACAAGCATGAAAAAAGATTAAGGAATTCGTTCAGAAATCCAATAGGCAAAGTACTATTTTCGTCAAATGAAGCCAGAATACTATCTTTCTTGAAGAGTGAATCAAAGAACTGCTTTATGATATCAGATGTACTTCAAAATTATGCCGTCAATCGCCTAGATGGCTAAAAATCAAAGAAGATTTTTTCAATAATGTACTTTAAAATATTTTTTATTTTTTGAAATATTTGATTTATTAGATATTCTATGTTGGTTAATATTTTTTAATATATCTCTATGTTTTTCATTTTATCTTGAATATTTACAATTTTCATGGTTTTGATTTGGGGTGCCTTTATGGTTGCAAAAATCCATTTCTATAAGTTTAGGGATTATAGCAAATATGTTGTACCTGTTACTAAAATTCTTTCCTTGGTTCTGCTTATATTGACGATAGTTTGATACTATCAGATTTATGAATATTCAGAATTGAACATGGAAGTTCAAACTCTAAAAGAGGCTACCGTAACAGAAGTTTACTAATTAGTTTAGCTTAAATTTTTTGTGATTGATTCACAAATACTTTGTTTTTTTGAAGAAAAATTATAAATACATAACTACATCCTAATATCTAAATAAAATATGAAAGTTTGAATCGTTTGATTGCCTAATGTCTGAAAATCCACATTGTTTAATGTTTTGACAAAATCTTATGCAGCAGAAGCTGCTAATTTTCCTTTTTGTACAATTGAACCTAATTCATGAATAGTTAATGTAAATGATGAAAGATTGGAAATTCTGCAAAAAGCTGTAAATGGACAAAAAATAGTTCCAGCTAATGTTGAATTCGTTGATATCGCCTGAATTGTTAAATGAGCAAGTCAAGGGGAATGACTTTGAAATAAATTCTTGGCTAACATAAGAGAAGCTGATGCGATTCTACAAGTGGTGAGATATTTTGAAGATTCTAATATCCATCATGTTGATTGATCTGTAAATCCGGCCCGCGACATTGAAATCATCAACTCTGAACTGATTTTGGCTGATTTGGAAACACTTGATAAAAGAATTTGAGAAAATGTAAAAAAAGCTAGAAGCTGAGATAAGGAAGCTAATGCTAAACAGGAAATTTACGAAAGATTAAAACCTCATTTGGATTCTTGAAATCTTGCAATCACTCTTGATCTGAATGAAGAAGAGAAGAGTCTAATAAAAGATTTGTTTCTTCTTACAAACAAACCATTTATTTATGCGATAAACTTATCTGAAAACGATATAAACATGCCCATTGGTGAACTTAGAAAAAAAATCTGAATGGAAAATATGAATATTCCGGTAATTCCTATATGTGTTAAATTAGAACTTGATATGATGGAATATTCACCTGACGAGAGAAAAGAATTCTTGGCTTCATTTTGAATAACTTCAAACCCGACAGATGAACTTATAAAAACTTGTTTTGATTCTCTTGGTCTACAATATTATTTTACAGCTTGAGAAATAGAGGTAAGAGCCTGGACAATCCATAAATGATGGAAAGCTCCACAAGCTGCAGGAAGAATACATACTGATTTTGAGAAGAAATTCATAAAAGCTGATGTTGTGAATTGGAAGGATTTGGCTGATAATAACTGATGGACAAAAGCTCGAGAAAATTGAAAAGTCAAAATGGAATGAAAAGAATACATTGTCCAAGATTGAGATGTGATGTTATTTAAATTCGGAGGGTAATTTTTATAATTATTAAAGAAATGAAGGATTATTCTAAAGATAGTATAAAAATCTATGTTTCAGACAATTCAGATTGATCTTCTAAAGATCTCTTAAATGAAAAATTTAAAGATTTTTTCTTTGTAAAACAAATTCATTCCTGAAACATTTATTTCGTTGAAAATGAAGAAGATTTGAAAAATTCAAGAATTGTCGAATATGATTGAATAATAACTAATTTATCAAACATAAAAATCGGAGTGCAGTTAGCTGACTGCAATTGAATTGCTATTTATTGAAAAGAATACATTGGTATATTTCACGCAGGATGGGGCTGATTATATAATAAAATAATTGAAAATTGAATTAAGCTTCTTAAAGAGAAATGAGAAGATATAAATAAATTAAGGGTATTTGTATGACCTAGCATAAGAAATTGTTGCTATGAAGTATGAAATGAATTTTTAGACTATTTTGACAAGAAATATTTTCATGAAAACATTTTTTGAAAATTAAATTTTGATATGATTTCGGTTATAAAGGATATTTTAGATGAGGCTTGAATTAACAATGAAAATATTGAAATAAATAATATTTGCACAAAATGCACAAAAGGATACTTTAGTTACAGAAATTGAAATCTTACTGAAAGATTTGTAGTCTGAATAGAAAAAATAAAAAATAAAAAATAATCATTTAAGAATACAAACATGTCTATTTTTACGCAACTTCTATCATTCAAGAAAAAACTGGAAACTCCTTTTGAGACTTTGAATAAGATCCATATTTCAAAAGAAGCTATTTTGAATAATTTTGATTTAATTAAAAATCTAAATCCTGAATATTCCATTTTTCCGGTTTTAAAATCAAACGCTTATTGACATTGAATCAAAGAAATAGCCAAAATCTTAAATGAAAGGAATATTGATTATATAGTTGTCGATAGTTATTTTGAGGCCTTGAAAGTCAGGGAAGTGAATAAAACTTCGATTTTACTTATTGGTTATACATTGCCGCAAAATCTTAAAAATATGGATTTCAGATTTGTGAGTCTTGTTGTTTATGATCTTGAGACAATTCATGAACTTTGAAGGATTTGAAAAAACGTAAAAATCCATTTAAAGATTGACACTTGAATGAATAGACAATGAATTTTTATTGAACAAATTAAGGACTTCATATCTGAAATAAAAAAATATCCCGGGATTACTTTGGAATGAATCTGTACACATTTGGCCGATGCAGATAATTCAGAAAATTCATACTCAAAGCTTCAAATAGAAAAATTCAATAAAGCGATTGAAATTATCGAACAAAGCTGAATAATTTTAAAATACAAACATCTTTCAAATTCAGCTTGATGAATTAAATTTGGTAAGAATGAATTCAATGCCTTGAGACTTTGAATTTCTCTTTATTGAATCAATCCGCTTGAAAAGAATGATCATGATTATGAAAAATTAGAAAATTTAAAACTTGCTTTGAATTTCGAATCTACACTGATTTTGAGGAAAGAATTAAAAAAATGAGAAAAAGTCAGCTATAACTGAACTTTTACAGCCCAAAAAGATATGACAATTGGAATTGTTCCAGTCTGATATTACGAATGATTATCTAGAAAATTGAGTTCAAATTACAGTTTTTCCTATAAATCCATGCTTTTACCCATTTTGTGAAGAATTTGCATGAATCTTTCGATTGTAGATTTATGAGAAAATAATATCAATATTGGAGATAAAATAAATATAATCTCGTCAAACAAAAACGAGCTTAATAATATTTATTGATTGGCAGAAAAATCAGAAACGATAACCTATGAATGTCTTGTAAAGCTAGCCGAAAGCATAAGAAGGGTAATTATCTAAATTTCATTTTGACATAAACTCTGAAATGGTTATAAATCTATAAATTATAACCATTTTTTTTATGAATAAAGAATGAAAAAATAATGTCTTAGAATTCAGAAAACCTGAAGCCAGTATTGAAAAATGAATTACAGCAATTGAAAAGTTACAGTGAAAAATTCAGGAAAGAATATGAAAAGAAACTCAAAAAGCTTGTGAAGTATCTGAATTATTCATATGAAATCGATCCAGAGAAATATGAATAAAGACCTTATATGATGCAGAAAGGGATTGATCAGGAAATCCTACTGAAATAAGCGAACAAAACAAAAATAATCCAGATATCTTTGAAAGACAATGACTTTATTCCAAGATAAAATTAAAGTATGAATTTAATGATCTAAGAATTATTGTCGAAGATTTTTTTGATGAAAATTATTGAGAAGAACTTGATTATTACAGCTCAGAATTGGAAATATACAATAAAATCATTGACTATATTGCCCAATTATTATTTGATATAGCGACAGAGAATAAAAACTGAAGAAAAATCATTTCAAGTCACAACAATAATGTTTTAAAGCTTGAAAGATGAAAACTTAAAGCAGAAGTTTGAATTTATAGATATCTTTTTAATGAAGGAGAAATAACTGATTTATTCATAAAAGAAATAGAAGCTTGTTATTTTGAATGGTATAAAAAAGAAAGCAATGAGACATGAAAAATCATGCATGAAAACTTTAAATATTTTCTAGGATTTATCCTAAATTTATCTAAAAATCTGAGAATGTTCGATTACATTATTAATGATGATGAAGATGAATAAAAATAACGTTCTTAAATTTGATGAATCCAAAAGGAGATGTCAAAAACCCATAAATGGAATTAAAACAAAAATAATTGATAAATATGAGAAATGTTTTTGTGATAAATGACTTTGGCAAGCTTTAAAGCAGGAAGAATGGGTTGATCGGTTTGTTGAAATGATAAC
>CAYWJC010000099.1:0-3841 GCA_964458505.1 uncultured Candidatus Peribacteria bacterium
ATTTTCTATTATTGTTCAATCAAACACAGAAGGCTCTTGAGTCAGATATCCGATATGTTTATAATATGAAATTAGATTTATTTCACATATGTTTTGGCCATCAACAAATATTTCGCCTAAATCAGGATGAATATATCAGGCAATAAGTTTCATCAATGTAGTTTTTCATGATCCCGAATCTCAAACTAATGCTGTTTTCTTTCATCAATTTATCTTCAGCGAAAAATTATCGAAAACATTACATTCATTATATCAGAATGAAAGATGCGAGATATTGATATCTCATTCTTTATAATTAAAAGGAGTTAGATTGTTTATTCATTTGATTTCTGGAATATCGTCAAAAGTATCAAGAAGCTTATCAATATCTACAATTGTAAGAAAAATGCTTTTAATTTGTTTTGAAAATCACCATACATACTTGTTCATGGTAGCGATAAGTCAATTTATCAAAATAAATTGCGATAATTCAACTCTTCAATTTATCACTCAGATTCCCATTCCGAAAAATACCAATAATTGCATTATCATAAAAATAATCCTTATTCCCGATGTCCAAACACTTCATATAAATTCTTCCTTAATCCTATAATTGGTTATTCGGGAATTTATATGAATTAATCTTTCATTTTCTTGTTTAAATTTTGAATTCTGCAAAATCTCAAATTTTGACATGATTATTTTTATCATGTTTTTATCAAATTCAACAGCGTCATTTTTTCTTAATTTTCTATATTTTAACGATAATCTATTTCCATAAACAATAAAAAGAAAAAGGATCAGGAATATTGTAAAAACCAAAATAAAATATACAAATCAAGCTGAGAATAATATTACCGAAAGCCCATATACAATAGAAAATATTGTTATGATAATGTCTGTTATATGTCACATAGAAATATCCGCCCAACTATGTACTCAATTCCATATGATACTATTGAATCTTCATGTTCAGATTGATTCAACTTTATTATTATCAAGATTTATATATTTTTTAAGATAGATTCACCTCAGTCAATCCATTATTCCATAGAATGCTTTGGCAAAATATTTATTTCAAATAAAAATCGAGAATACTGTAAAAATTTCTACTAACACAAAAATTCATACCCAAAAATAAAATTCCTCCAAATTCTTTGATTGTATGGCTGAAACTATAAAAGCTAGCACCTGAACGAGAAATATAGATTGAAATCAGTCGTAAAGATTCGCAAGCATATAAATTGAAAAATCTTTTTTTCTGAAAGATAACGGATATAAAAGCATTTTTAGTTTTTTGAACATATCCTAAATTATTAAAATAGCATATCAAGTATATTAAATCATTGTCGAATACAAATTTTTTTAGTTAATTAAGATTATTTAAAGAATTTTGATAGATAATAGCAAGAATTTTGATTTTAAAAAAAATATCTTTATCATATTAAGTTATAAATTATTCAAGAAAAATGAAAAAAGCTTTAATCGTTATACTTTTTTGTTCTGTATTCATTGGTAATGCATTTTCATATGTAATGACACAAAAAGATTTGGATATTTCAGAAAAAATCACAGAAAAGGTAAAAAATCTGATTTTAAAAAAATGAGATGTGTACAAGAATATTTATGTAAATATTCTTGCCAAATATAAAGAAAAATATAAATACAGTGAAAGACGAGTAAATATTATACAAAAATCAATTGACGATTTGACTCAAATAAAAAATCAAAACGATATTCAAAAATCAGTTATACTTCAAATGACTACATTATGCGAAAATGCACCTTCAAAACGGATGCAGTACAATTATGCTGAAAATATCGGAGATTGAAGAGGAATAACTTTTTGAATAATATGATTTACAACTGGAACTTTTGATTGAAATATTTTATTGCATCATTATACAGATTTAAATCCGAACAATAATTTAAAAAAATATATCGGTATTCTGGATCTTATAGATGAGTGATTTCATAAAGACTGAAAAAATGATGACATAACTGGTCTTGAAAGCTTCATTAAAGATATAAACAATAACAATGATCCTCTTTTTAAAAAAGCGCAGCTTGATATACTTGAGTCAATGTATTGGAATCCTGCAGTTAAGCTTTCAAATTGAGTTTGAGTAAAATATCCTCTGACTTTATGATTTATTTATGATATGACAGTGAATCATGGCGAAAGTTGAGCCTTTGACTTGATAGAGAAAACAAACAAAAAAATGGGCTGATCTCCGAAAACCTGAATTGATGAGAAAATTTGGCTTGGAAAACTTATGGATTTTCGGCATGAATTCCTTAAAAATGAATATCCTGATTGAATAGATCGAGTAATAGCATTTAGAGAATTATTGACTTCTGAAAATCTCAATCTAAAACCAGGATTTCAATTTTCAATATATTGAGATTCTTATGTTATTGATGGGGATGTCTATTAGAAGTTGTAAATATTATATTGTTTTTAACTCTAAAATTTTTTTTCAAAAAATTAGATTTATTCCAAGAATAAAAATTCAACTTCAAACTAAGGCATATTCGATTGGAAACAAAGCTAGAAATTGTTTTCAAACTGTTGTATATAGAGCAAAAATTCAAAATATTATTGATCGAGTTGTCGCCACTGCAATTCCTTGGCTATTTTCAACTACAATATGGTTCCATGCTGGATACCAAAGGTGTTCAAATATATCAAATATAATATAAATCAATATGACCAAAATCCAATTTTTAAGAACAAATCATGCTATAATCAATAATATTCATTGAATTACCGAAGAGAAAACCCACGAAAAATTGTAACTAAATTTTTCTGAAATCTTATATGAAAATTTGCTTGCGAGCATAGCTCAAATAGCTGAAATTGTTATTATGATTCAAGAATACCAATCAGGCATTCATTGTTTCAATAAAAAAGGCAATAAAATTACATAAAAAAATGCTACATGATTTGATAATGACCTATAGATTAAAATCAGTCTTAATTTACTATTATAAAATACATTTTTCAGTCATTTTTTTGCTGTTTTAATATTATCATTTAATATATTTCTTATTCAAGAAATATTTTCAGTAATTATGGTTGTATCAATAAGTTTAAAAACCATTATAACCAAGAATAATGATACAAATACATCTAAAAATGCAAGAATTCTATAGCCAATTATTTCATCAAAATTTTTCGTTAACAATAAAATTAAAGATGCTAAAATGGGAGTAATCAATGATCCGAACTTTTCTGCAAATCAAAAGTCTCATATTAATTTTCAAAAATCTTTCTGCCTTCAGCAAATTTTCAAATTCTCATCCAAAAAAGCTTGTCAAGCTCAACTCCAAAATGAAAAATAAAGTCAACCAAAAAAAGAAGCAATTATAAATCAAATATATGTAGGAAAAATAAATATAACTGCAGATGCAACAAAATTAGAAATTACAGAATATACAAGAGATTTTTTTCTTCAAATTGTGTCAGCAATTAAAGAAGTTGGCAGTTCAAATAACCAAACAGTTAATGTTAGAATATTAGATATAAGAATTATTTGCGGTATAGATAATCAAACTAGATACTTAAGTGCTCAAATTACCGGAGCTAAAAAAAGAATTCATGATAAAAAATTAATTCATGTGTAAAGTTTAATATTTCTTTCAGCTGTTTTTTTAAGTGTATCCATGGATATACTATTTTATTATAATCAATTATAAACTAACTCAAATCAAATCCAATCAACAAAGTCGCATCATCTTTAGAGAATCTCTTAAGTTTTTTGATTAAATATTCATGAGTAATTATTCAAGGCGATGAAGAAACTACTTTTTTTTGATTTATTTCATGAAATCAAATTGCCGGGAAAATAACTTTATTTCA
>CAYWJC010000100.1:0-1796 GCA_964458505.1 uncultured Candidatus Peribacteria bacterium
AGACGATATACTCAATTGGGCAATCCTTTGTGAGGTAACTTGAAAACCATACAGAATAATAAAGCAAGAACTGGACTTCTACAGAAAACATTCTCTACCAATTCCAAAAAGACATCCAGACCAAAGACATCTAGATAGGATGAAGCTAAGAAATCCAAGAAAGCTATATGATAGAACATGTGATAATCCAAACTGCTGAAAACCAATAAAGACTACATACTCTCCAGACAGAAATGAAATAGTTTATTGTGAGAGTTGTTATGAGAAGGAGGTTATTTAAGAAAAATAATAAAAAACTTGAGAATAAACAAAATAAATATATCTTATATAAGAAAATATTATATCAAATTGTCTTGTTCACAAGATTATTAATTATTAGCTCAATAATTTATGTCAGAGGAAACAATAATAGAAAATAAAGTATGTGCTTGTTGAAATCTATTTACCATAACACAAGAAGACTTAAATTTCCTAGAAAAAATTTCGCCCGTAATCTGATGAAAAAAATACATTATTTCAAATCCTACACTATGTCCTGATTGTAGAAATAGAAGAAGGCTTTCTTGGAGAAATGAAAGAAATATCTATAAACGCAAATGTGACGCAACTGAAAAAGTTATAATCTCAGTGTTTTCACCAGATAAAAATTATAAAGTTTATGATCATAATATTTGGGCATGAGATAGTTGGGATGCTGTAAATTATTGAATTGATTTTGATTTTTCCAAGCCATTCTTTGAACAATTTGAAGAATTATTTAGAATTGTTCCACAACAAAGCTTATTCAATGTAAACTGTGAAAATAGTGATTATTCTCAACTTGTAAATTGAAAAAACTGTTATTTGACTTTTATATGATGAAATAATGAAGATATCTCATATTCTCATTGGATGGTGGGTACAAAAAATTCAGTGGATTGTTTAAGGTGCAAGGATGTTGAATCTTGTTATGATTGTACGCATTGTTATGAATGATGCAATAACCTAGTTTCGTGTTTTAATTGTAAAACATCTAATGAATGTTATTTTTGTAGCGATTTACTCGGATGCAAGAATTGTTTTATGAGCTCTAATCTTATAAACAAACAATATGTATTTGAAAATGAACAATTATCAAAAGAGGAATATGAAAAAAAGATAAATGCCATTGATCTTAATTCTAATTATAAAAATTATAGAGAAAATTGGATAAAAATGATGAAAAAATCCATTCATCCATCAAATCAAAATCTGAACATTGAAAATTGTAGCTGAGACTTTATAAAAAATTCAAAAAACCTAATCAATTGTTTTGAAGTATCGGAAACTTTTGATAGTAAGAATTTCTTTGATAACGCCTGAAATTGTGTTAACTGTTATGATGCAACATATTGATGGAATGCAGAAAATTGTTATGAAGTGCTTGGTGCAGACTGAAAGCTAAATATATTTTGAGCATTAAATGTAGTCTGAACTAATTATTCAATGTATTCACATTCTTGTTATAATTCTAAATATATCTTTTGATGTATCGGATTGAATTATAAAGAGTATTGCATATTAAACAAGCAATATACTCATGAAGAGTATGAAGAGTTGCTACCAAAAATCATTGAACACATGAAAAAAACTTGAGAATGGTGAGAATTCTTTCCTACATCTATTAGCCCTTTTTGATATAATGAATCCGCAGCCCAAGATCATTATCCATTAGATAAAAATGAAGCTTTAAAATTATGATTTAAATGGTCTGAATATGAAAATCCTCGACCTGATGTAGCAAAAATAATCCCAGCATCAAAATTACCCGATATATC
>CAYWJC010000101.1:0-5669 GCA_964458505.1 uncultured Candidatus Peribacteria bacterium
TAAATAATGTCTTATTATTTCTTACCACTTATATCATAAAGAAGAGGAGCAGCTATGGCTATTGATGAATAAGTCCCGAAAATTGTACCGTACATCATAGCAAGGATAAATCATTTGATTGAAACTGGTCAGAAGAAAAACATTGCAACAAGAGTGATGAATACAGTTAGAGATGTGAAAAGTGATCTCATTAAAGTTTCGTTTATAGCATTATTTACAAGAGACCCGAAATCAATTTTTTTATTTAGTTTGTTTTTAAGATTTGATCTGATTCTATCCATGATAACTATTGTATCGCTGACAGAATAACCTAGAACTGTTAGCATTGCAGTAATAAAAAAGGTATCTATCTTAAATTCTGGAAAAAAGAAAGAAGTGATCAAATAAAATCATAAAGCAGCCAAAACATCATGAAAAAGTGTAATTATTGTAACTGAAGCAAAAGGGAAGCTTGAAAATCATTCGATTGATCATCTGAATGCCCATGCAATATAAAGAGATATGAAAATAATCGTTAAAAATAAAGTTATATAAGCTGTTTGTTTGATATAATTTCAGAAAGATTCTCAAATATTAACATACTTGGTTAGTGTTACAGATGATTTATAATCTGTTAAATCATTCGTTAAATCATTTTTGAATTGAGTTTTTAGGTCTTCAAGTTTTTTTGGATCTAAATTCTGAATAGAATTTAATCATGCTTCAACTATGAACTTGTTTTCTCAAGCTACTTTATATGCTGAAACCGTATTTATCAAGTCTTTTCATTCAAATTTTATATCACTTTTTGAATCATTCACAATCTTTATAATCTCATTAATATCAAGATTGTCAGTATAGCTGTATTCAGCTTGAACTCATCCTGTCATATCTATTCATAAGTTCAAAGGAAGTGTAAATAATGATATTACAGCAATTAAGCTTATTGAAATAGCGAAAGAGTAAACTTTTTTCCTATTTTTTATGAAATCGAAAGCCATTTTTTGGAAGGTTATTTATAAATTTTAGCATTCTATTTATAAGATGAATTAAAAAAAAGTCAAAACAAATATTACAAATATCTTGCGATTTTTCTATTATTACGTTATAATAATTTAGATTTACAAATATGTTTTTTTGCAAAATTGAATTTAATACAAATATGTAATTTTAAAAAATGCAATATAAGATTCCAGTTCAAATAGAGAATGAAGATAAAATCATTTTATGACTAAGCTTAAGACAATTAACCATTATAATGATAGGTTGAGGAATTTGATATTCTCTTTTTTGATCTTTAAGCAAAAGTGTCGGAGAGACTGTTGCCTTTTTTCCTGCAGCTATAATTATCTTGTTAGCAATTGTTATCGCTTTATTTAAAGTAAGCGAAATGACATTCTTATCTTTCATATTAAATATGATTAGGCTAAATATAAATTCTCAATCAAGAGTTTGGGACAAGTGAGTTGATAGTTTTTCAAATATTGAAATAGGGTATATTAAAACTCAAGAAATCAGGGAGAATAGTGCAATAAGCAAAAGGGATCATAAAGCATATCAAGAAATAGAAGACAAATTAAATAAAATATAAAATCTAAAAAATGGACGAAAAAACCACAAAATCAGTAAAATCAGCAAAAAAACAGATTTGAGACAATACTACTCAAAGATATTTGCCCTTTTCTGAAATAAGGGATAATTTGATTCTGATGAAAGATTGATCATCAAGAATGGTGCTAAAAGTAAATGCGCTTAATTTTAATCTAAAGAGCGAAGAAGAGCAAGATTCTATAATTTATGGATATCAAAGATTTCTGAATTCGCTTAGTTATCCGATTCAAATTGTTGTAAGATCTTTAAAGGTTGATATAGATTGATATATAAATAAGCTAAAAAACCTTGCTGTTAAACAATCAAACTCCTTACTACAAGAACAGACATATAGATATATAGATTTTTTGATAAATTTGGTCGATATGGCTCAAATCATGAAAAAGGATTTCTATATCATTGTTCCATATGATAGTGATGAAAATAGGAGTGTTAAAGATTCCTGAATGTTTTGAATTTTCAGAAGCTTTTGGTCAGCAATAACTCAAGAAGAAACTGCTTTTTCAATTAGGGAAAAAAGAAAAAAACACAATGACCTTAAAAAGGCTAATTTAGAAAGACTTAATCAGATTAAGACAAGTCTAGAGCAAATTTGATTGAAATCATCTGAGGTCAAGAAAGATGATCTTATTAAATTATTCATCAATTACTATAATCCAAAAGTAAATACAGAAATAAAAATAAGAGAGGATATGGATAATTTTAATGTAGAATAATGGATTCAAGCACAAAATCAGGAAATATTTGAGAAATAATTGCAATCAAATATCTTTTAAATGAATGATATAGAATAATTGAAACCAATTTTAAAATTAAATGATGAGAAATAGATATTGTTTCCGAATTCGGAAGCAATATCATTTTTTTTGAGGTAAAATATAGGAGAAATGATTTGTATTGAACTCCCGAAGAGGCATTGAACAAGACAAAAAGGAAAAATATCTTAAGAACGATAAAATATTATATGATGAAAAATAAGATTAGGGAGGATACGGTGAGATTTGAATTTATCGGAATAACAGAAACTAATTGAGAAGTAAAATTAAATCATTTCAAAGATATTGAATTGTAAAAATTTTAAATAAAAAATGCCATTTTTGAAATGACATTTTTTATTTTTTGAAATTTTATAATCCTAAGCTAGATTTTAGATCATCAATTTTGCTTTGATCTTCTCATTCTTTGTCTTTTTTAAGAGTTTCTTGAATATAGATTTCTCTAAGCTGATTCCATCATTCTTTTTGTTTGATAACAAGCTCTTTGATTGCTTCTCATTCAGTGGATAATAATTTTTTGAATTCTTCTCTTTCATCAACAAAAACTTTTACTAATTCATCAATTTGAAATTGGCTTAAATTAGGTATTGAATCTATAACTCTTTTTTTCTCAAAAACATTTAAAGATAAAGAATGTTCCAATAGATCTAAAAAATTATTTTCATCAAAAGTAGTTAAAGGATGAATTGACATCAAATCTAAAAATATCTGATTTTCTTCTTGTGCAGTCATAATAGTTTATAAATGTTAAATATATAGTTAGAAATTTTCAAAAATAGTGAAGTTTGTCTGGAGAATCTGGGTTACCGAGTGAGTCGTATGCGGGGTCGACGGGGAATGAGGAAACCTCTGCTCCCGGAGGGTCTGTCATTTCGACCGAAGTGGAGAAAACCCTTACTATCTAATTATTTATTTTGTCGCTCAAGGGATTTCTCGATTTCATTACATTCCACTCGAAATGACAGAGGGGAATATTCCTATGTTCTGAATTTTGCCTTTTCAATTGCCTCTATGGCTTGAGCCTGAAGCTCATCTGATATATCGTAATTATGCCATACTTTTTCTATATCATCATCTGCCTCCAAATCTTCAACAAGTTTAATAATTTTTAAAACTTTGTCAAAATCGGTTATTGAAATTGTTGTATTTGGTACATATTCTAGTCAGAATTCAGTTATTTCTAATCACTTTTCTTTTAAGTATTTTGTTACATTTGCCAAATCTTGTTTTTGGGAAAGTATTTTTACAGTCCTTTCATCTTCCAAGAAATAATCTTCTGCTCAAGATTCTATTATATCTTCTTCTATTTCTTCAATATTCTTTTCTCAAAGATTCAAATAGCAAACTCACATGAATTTAAATGAGAAAGATGAAACGGATCATGTTTCTCAAAGGTTTCAACCATATTTGCTGAAAATATGTCTAACACTTGAACTTGTTCTATTTTTATTATCAGTCAAGGCTTTTGTAATGATTCAAACTCCTCAAATTCAAAAACCCTCATAATATATTTCCTGAATCATTGTTCAAGCCTTATCTTCTCAAGTTCATTTTTTAATGGCTCTTGCAATATTATCAGCGGGAACATTGTCTTTCTTTGCTTTTTCTATGGCTTCAAAAAGGCTTGGATTTATCGCTGGATCTCATCATTTTTGAGCTGCAAGAGCAATCAATTTTGCGTGAATTGAAAAAACTTTTCATCTTAAAACGCTATTAAGAGCCTTTTGCCTTTCAATAATCGGTCATCTTCACATATATATAATTTTTATTAACTAATTAAAAGCAGTTTAGCAAAAAAATGTTTAAATTCAAGGAATTTTACTTTCAATAAATTCAATAAGCTCTTTTTTGAAAATGGAAATGTCGAAATTATATGAATATTCTCGTATCTTCACTGAATCGAATTCAATATTTTCAAATTTTTCAATTGCTTTATTAAGGCTTTCGATATTTTGTTCCTCAAAAAATACTCAGGTTGATGGCATGAATTTATGATTTTCTCTGACAGTTTCAAGAGCGCCTCATTTTTTGTATGCGATAACGGGAGTTCAAGTTGCCATCGCTTCAATAGGGACTATTCAAAAATCCTCTTCTGCGGGAAATATGAAAGCCTTGGCTTCGCTCATATATTTTCTGACTTCTTCATTTGTTAAACCGAAAACCCATTTTATGTTCGGTTTTGAGATAGATTTCAGTTTTCTGAAAAGCTCATTATCTGTCGCGGTCGATAATATTATTTCTTTTCAGTTTTCATTGAAGGCCTCGACCAAAAGATCGAATTTTTTATATGGAACCATTCTTCCTACATAAAAATAATAGTTTTTCTTTTTTTCTGAAAATGGGAATGAATTCACATCAATGGAAGGATATATTACCTTGGAGTCACGTCTATAATATTTTTCGATTCTTCTTGCTATGTTTTCAGAATTTGCAATATAATAATCGACTCTTTGAGCAGCTGCAAAATCCCATTGTCGTAAATTATGGATTATAAGATTCATCATAAAGGTAGCAACAGGATTGAGAATTCAAAATTCAAGTCTTTTAAAATAATCCTTATAATGGCTCCAAAAATATCTTGTCGGAGTATGACAATAACAAATATGAATAGTATCAGGTTTTGTTATGATTCATTTGCTCTCGGCAGAACTTAAAGATATCACTAGATCATATTCTCAAAGATCAAATGTCTCAAAAGCCCGCGGCCTCATAAACAAAGCCATTTTATGTCTTTTATTGAAAAATGGGATTTTTTGCATGAATGAAGTCGTGATTTTTCTTCCTTCAAAAATAGGATTTCATTTTTGCCAAAAAACAGAAGTGAAGATATCAGCTTCGGGGAATAGATCCAATATATCTATCAATACTTTTTCTCATCCTCATAAATCCTTTATCCAATCGCAAACGATTGCCACTTTCTTGTTTTTTAATTTTTCCATGTTTTGTTATTAATTTTCATAAATATATCGAAAGTTTTTTTGTTTGCAAATTCTCTTGTTTTTTTGCATTAAAAATGGTTTTGTGATAATCTGAAATCAATATTTAAAACTTATGTCTATGTCTACAGAATTTTGAAGTGAATTTCAATCAGTTCCACTAAAACCAGTGGAAAATTTTGAAAAAGTACAAATTCCAAAGCTACCTTCAAATTTTGATATATCGAAACATATTATCAGCAAAGAACCACAAATACTTAATTTATCGGAAACAAAAAAATCGGAAACAGAAATAAATTATAGTCGATCTTTAGAAAATATAATAAAAAATAAAGAATTATCATTAGAGTTGAAATATCAGCAAATA
>CAYWJC010000102.1:0-9004 GCA_964458505.1 uncultured Candidatus Peribacteria bacterium
CGACCTCCTGCGTGACAGGCAGGCGCTCTAACCAGCTGAGCTATGGCTCCAAATAAGAATGCGGGATGCAGTATATATTTTTTTTTAAATTATGCAAATTTTTTTGAAAAAAATATGAGTTAATTTTTAAATGTGCTTAAAATGCTTAATATAAAACTTTTTAGATCGGTCATTATATCTCTTTGTGACCTATTTATACATAAATCTCCTCATATTTTATAAGAAAACCCTATATCTTCTACCAATAAATTTTTATCGACATAAGAAAATCATATATCCATCAATCAAGTAATATTATTTCAAAGTTGTTGCTTTAATATTTCGGTTTTTTCGTTTGCCCCAGATATCACAACCTTAAGCTTGCTGTTTTTTATATTTCTTTCATATGAAATATTCATTATAAATAACTCTTCGAAAATCCTTCTTTTTATATCAGCTCAGATTTTTTCTAGAGTCAATTTGATATATTTTTCATTTTCTATAGTACTTATGATTTTTCTAGATATTCTAGGGATTAGAATATGTTTTGCGAAATGCAATTCAATCAATGCTAGATCAACTCAAAAATCTTCTATTAAAATATTTCATAAAAGACAAGTTTCTCATGATTTACTTTTTTCTTTTTGAATTTCAATAGCCTTGATCAGTAAATCTCTAGTTAAGACACCCTCTCTCAAAAGAATCTCACCTATTTTTTCTTCCTGCCCATTTATCAGGTCCTCCGATTTTATTATGAATTTTTCCATATTGAACAATTTAAAAATTTGATATTTATATTAAAAATACCAAAATATGCAAATTTTTAATCAATTAAATTTTCTCCGAAGACATATTGATAAATTTTCTTGATGATATAAATCAACTCAATGCTCATATAAACATCATTAAAAGCAATTCATATATAAAATAATTAGAATTTGCAATCAAGAAAGCATTTATGAATTTTGGGAAATCTTCTATAAGATAAATATTAATGGTTTTAATAAGATAAATAAAAATTGTTATTGAAAAAAACGATGACAAGAAAGTATAGATTATTCATTGGATTGTAAAAGGACCATATATAAAGACATTGTCTCAACCTACTAGTTTTGTTATTTTGATTTCATCCCTATAAAAAAATATAAAATTTCAGATTGTATTATAAATTATAATAAAAACTGAAAAAACAAAAAAAGCTATTATTAGGTAAATTCAAAATTGAATTGAAGTTAAAACTTTTATAACAGAATTGATCTTCTCATATTGATTTCTGTAATTGCTTATTTTTTTTGATACACTTTCATTATAATCAATTATATTTGAATATTTGCTTATTATATCATCTATTCATCCATATTCATTTAAAGATATATTTTTTATAAGTATAGATGAAGGAAGGGGATTTTCTTTTTCTGTTTCGACTACTTTTGCAAGCTCCGGATCTCTGTTTTTTAAATTAGCAAATGCCTCATCCGCTGAAATATATGTGACCTCCAGTCATTTATCAAAAGATTTCACATTGGAAATCAGCTCAATTACCTCCGGATTCTCATTGGTGTAATGGCTTTTTAAATTAAGAGAAAGAGGAAGTCTTGAATTAATATTGCTTATAATATACCCTGTTGTATAATTAACAAGAAGCAAGATGTTTATGAAAAAAATTATAAGTGACAATACCAGAATTGAAGATAATGACAAAAAAGCATTTCTTTTCGTATTCTTTAGGGCATAGTTTAATAACCTCATTTGTGGAAAATTTAAATTTTAACTTAGAGTATTGTATGGAAAAATAATTTATGGCAAGTTTTTGATATTGTTAGAATAGTTTTTTACAATCTTCACATCAAATATCTAACCATTTCAGAAGAAAATCTTTTGTTATTTTAATATTATTAGGAACTAAAATTCTTTCGCAACATTTCTTTTTACAAGAAAGACAATCATTATTTGATTGTTCATTTTTTCAATCCAAACCCTTTAAAAGCAAAAAACATTCTTCAGAAGAGCAGTATCAATTTTTTTGAGGATAATTTCTACAACAACTTGGTCTAATTTTATAGATTGAACATTTATTTTCTTTATAGAATAAGCATGTTATTGTTTTGTAATCACCTTTTGATTTTATAATTTCATTTTTTATCCAATCTAAATTCATAAGCATTTTTTAATAATAAGAATATTTTATAGAAAAATAATTTATGGCAAGTTTTTGACAGAAAAAATAAAGTATAGTAGGATGTTTTTTATAAAATTTAAATTAAAAAAATGAGAAAGCTAAATGTTAAACCTGCAAAATCTTTATGATTAAATTGAGAAAAAGTTGATGAATTAATCAAATTTGTGAAAGAATTATTTTCAAATTTAAAAATTGAAAAAGAATCAAAATATATAGAAATATTGAAGGGTTTTCCTAAGGAAGAATTATTAGAAAAAATTAATAAAACGGGATACGAATTTAAAATTGAAATTGATTGATTGGTATTAACAAAATGACTTTATCATGTTTTAAATAAAAAATTATGTTATATTCCTAATATAGAAACTCAAAAATGAGTATACAGAGAAATAAATGCTAATGACATAAAAAAATTAATAAACTCGGGAGTAAACAAAAATGAAGGAATAATTAATTTGAGTGTAATATTGGATTGTGAATTAAGTATTCTTATGAATATTATTGAAAATAATAATTATAGAGACTATTTTGCTGAAGAATTTGTTATGGTTGAATCAACTTATTGAAGCAAAAAATAAATGTAGATATATAAGTAAAATTTAAAAAACACCAACAAAAATGTTGGTGTTTTTTATTATTTAGATTAATTATTTAACACTGATATACATATCTCTGTATACACTTCCATCAAATCTTACTCTTCTTTTTTCCTCAAAATGAACAGTTCATTCAATCTTTGAAAACAATGTAAAATCTCTTCAAGTTTCTACATTTTCTCAAGCCCAAAATTTATTTCATTTTTGTCTTATGATAATTCATCCAGCTTTAACGCTTTGTCCTCCAAAAACCTTTACACCAAGTCTTTTGGCTTGTGAATCACGTCCATTTTGCGTGCTTCATTGTGCTTTCTTATGAGCCATCTTTTAATAATTAGGAATTAGTAATTTTAATTTTCTTATCTATTTCAAGCAAAACGAGCGAAAGCTTTATTTGCTTCTGCCATTTTATATACCTCTAATTTTTTCTTGAATGCAACTCCATTTTCTTCAGAAGCTTCTATCAATTCTTGACAAAGAAATCTTGAGAAATCTCCTCATTTTTTTCCTCTTGAAGAACCTAAAATCCATCTTGCAGCTAAAGCTAATTGTCTTTTTGGTTTTACTTCTTGTGGAACTTGATAGATAGAACCTCAAACTCTTTTTGGTCTTACTTCAATTTTCGGCATAACATTTTCCATTGCTTTTTCAAAAACTTCTTCTGGATTTTTATGTCCTTTTTTCTTGATTTCATCAAAAACATTGCTCATTATTTTTAAAGCTAATGCTTTTTTTCATTCTTTCATTACATAGTTGGTGAATTTGGCGATTCTTTCATTTTTAAAGATATTCATATCAACTTTTCATTTTGTACTCATAATTTAAATTAATTATTAAGGATTAAGAATTAAGGATTTCTAAAAATTAATTTTAACCTTATTCTATAGAATATAAACTATTATTTTTTTGCTGCTTTCGGTCTTTTAGCTCCGTAAGAACTTCTTGATTGTTTTCTTTTATCTACTCATTGAGTATCCAAAACTCATCTTAAGATATGATATCTTACTCAAGGAAGATCTTTCACTCTTCATCCTCTTATCATTACTACCGAATGCTCTTGTAGATTATGACCTATTCAAGGAATATAAGCAATTACTTCATGACCATTAGTAAGTCTTACTTTTGCAACTTTTCTTAGGGCTGAATTAGGTTTTTTTGGAGTAGTTGTATATACCTTAGTACAAACTCATCTTTTTTGAGGACAAGCAAGTTCAGAAGTTGATCTTTTAATTGTGTTTTTAATAACCTGTAAAGCTGGAGATTTGCTTTTTCTTGCTTTATCAGCTCTAGATTTTTTTACTAATTGATTAATAGTAGGCATAGGGGTTTAATTACGAATTACGAATTATTAATTACTAATTTTAAAATTTTATTAACGTTTAGACCATTGAGTAGCCTTACGAGCTTTGTGTAATCCTGGTTTCTTTCTTTCAACTTTTCTTGCATCTCTTGTAAGAAATCATGATGCTTTCATAGCCTTTTTCGAAGCTAGACTTAAAGAAGATAAAGCTCTAGAGATACCTAATTTAATAGCTTGAACTTGTGCACTTTCTCAAGATCAATTAACTTTCACATCAAAGTAATATTTATCTTGAGCGCTAATTAATTTTAATGGTGATAATAAAACATTAAATAAATCAGGTCTTTTAATATATTCTCCAAATTTAATACCATTGATTGTTGATTCTCCAGCTCATTCATATAAATGAACTTGTGCAACAGCAGTTTTTCTTTTACCTAAGGCATATGTATATCTTTTAGCAGCCATATCTAATTTTTAAAATTATTAATAAATTATAATTCAATTTTTATTGGTTTCTGAGCTTCAAATTTATGAGAGCTTCCAACTTCTAATTTTAATCTTAAAAGCATATCATCATGCAATTTATTTTTTGGTAACATTCAACTTACAGCTAATCTTAAAGCTTCAGTAGGTTTTTTTGCATTCAAAGAAGCTAAATTAGTTTCTTTTAATGATCACATATGTCAAGAATGCGTTCTGTACACTTTATCTGAAAGTTTGTTTCAAGTTACAACAACTTTAGTTGCGTTTAAAACAACAACATAGTCTCAATTATCAACATATGGTGCAAAATTAACTTTGTTTTTTCATCTTAAAATCGTAGCTATTTTTGTTGCAAGCCTTCATAGAGTTTGACCTTTTGCATCAATTTCATACCACTTTCTTTCAATGTTTTTAAGTTGTGTTGGATTAAGAGTTTTCATAAATAATTTTACCTAATAATTAATTAAACTAATTCAATTTTAACAAGTTTTGCGCAGTCACCTTCTCTAAATTTGATTGCAGTTATTCTTGTGATTCCTGATTTTTTATCACTGTATTTCGGAGCAACATTATTGAAAAGTTCAAGTGATGATTCTTTTGTAAATAAATATTTTCAAGTTTCTCTAATTGCATTCATCTTATCTTTCTCATTTGCAATATTTACCAATTTTTGAGCCATTATTTGTAAAGCTCTTGCTCTTTTCTCAGTAGTTACAATTGATTTATGTATAAAGAAACTAGTCAACAAATTTCTTATTACAGCTTGTCTGTGATCAGTATCTTTATGATTAAATCTGAATGTTTTTTGAACTCTATGTCTCATATAATGTTAATTACGAATTATGAATTACTAATTATGAATTTAATTGTTTTAATCGTCTCAAAGAAGCTTAAATCATCTTTCTCTAAGTGCATCTCTCACTTCTGTCATTGCTTTTTTTCAAAATCATTTGATTGATGAAAGTTTTGCTTCAGTGCATTTTGTAAGTTGTTCGATAGAAAGGATATCTCAATTTACCAATGCGTTAAGTGTTCTTGGAGATAATCACATTATTTCAATTGGAGTATATGTTTCTTTTTCAAGCTCAGTTTTAATCTCAGCTTTTTCCTTTTCAAGGAGTCTCTTAATATCTCCAATGAATTCACCTTCTATTTGTAATCCTTCCTCATTGAACAATGAAAAGTAAGATCTAAGCATATCAGATGAAAATCTAAGTACGTCTTGAGGAGTTATAATTCAGTTTGTTTTAATTACCAATTCTAATGAATCAAGATTTGTAATATCTCCGAAACGTAATGGTAAGACATTATATTGAACATTCAAAACAGGAGAAAAATTAGCGTCTATCAATAAAACATTTACATCTTCTTCAACCTTTTTTAATTCATCAATACTTAAATATCCAGCTCTTTTTTCAATTCTAATATCAATATTCAATTCTAATCAATCTTTATCAATTTCAGTAATATACAATTCAGGATTAAGAATTTTTACATTTGAGGGTAATTTAATATCTCACGCTGTAACAACTCAAGCTTTGTTTTTCTTTAATGAAATCCATTCAATAGAAGTATCATTTTTATCAATAACCAAATTTTTTAAGTTTAGCATTATATCAAGAACACTATCTTTAATTCATGGAATTGAAGAATATTCATGGCTTATTCATTTAACCTTAATTCAAGTTACTCTTGTTCAAGGAATTGAGGATAACATAATTCTTCTCAAAGAATTACCGATTGTTACACCAAATCAACTTGGCAAAGGCGCAACTACAAATTTAGATTCAAAATCCCCAATTTTTTCATGAGTGATTTTTGGTACTCATATAACATTATGAATAATGTGCATAATTTTATTAAGTTAAGATGGTTATTATTATTTAGAGTAAAACTCTATAATTTTTTGAACGTCTATTGTTTGATCAAAATCATCTTTTTCTGGAAGTCTTGAAATTGTGATTGTAAGCTTATCAGGATTAACATCTAGCCATTTTGCTGTAGTAATTGTTCAGCTTTTATTTGTTTTCATGAATTCTTTGAATTCCTCAATCAAAGATTTGTAGATTGGTGATTCCTTAAGTTTTTCTCTAAGTTCAATAACATCTCATACTTTTAAGCTATATGAAGGGATGTCAACTTTTTGTCCGTTAATAAGAAAATGAGCATGTCATGTAAATTGTCTAGCTTGCATTATAGTTCTTGCAAAGTTGGATTTAAATACAACATTATCAAATCTTAATTCAAGTAATCTAAGCATGTTTTCTCATAGGATTCAACTCATTTTCAATGCTTTTTTATAGTAGCTTGAAAATTGTTTTTCAGTTACACCGAACATTCTTTTAGCTGCTTGTTTTTTTCTTAATTGAAGACCAAAGTCAGATAATTTACCTAAACCTTTTCCCATTGGTTTTCTATGATTTTTTGATAAATCATATTTTTCAGTTCAAAATAGATTTATTCATTCTCTTCTACAAAGTTTTAATTTTGGTCAAGTATATCTCATGTTTTAAATTAAGAATTATGAATTAAGAATCAAGGTTATTGAGAAGAATCATTCTTAATTCTTCTATCAATAGATTAATTTATTTTAAAGTTTTCTAACTTTCTTTTTTCTACAACCATTATGTGGAACTGGAGTTATATCAAATATTCAAGACAATTCAATTCAGGCATTTACAACTCATCTAATTGCTTGTTCTCTTCAAGATCAAATTCATTTTACTAATACTTTAGCTTTTTCCATACCATGCATTGATTTTGCTTTACTACATGCATTTTCAGCTGTAATTTGAGCAGCATAGGGAGTTGATTCTCTTGCTCATTTAAATCAAGAACTTCATCAAGTTGCCCATGTTAATACTTTTCATTCATTATCAGAAACAATAACATGAGTATTATTGAAAGATGCGTTAATTGAAACTGTTCATTCAATAACATTTCTTCTTGTTTTCTTTGTTCTTTTTAGAGTTGCTTTTGCCATATTAAGTTTGTAAGGTTTTTAAAAATTTATAATTTTATTATTTTTTCTTATTTGCAATAGAAACAGCTTTTCATTTTCTTGTTCTTGCATTTGTCTTAGTTCTTTGTCATCTTACTGGAAGATGTTTTTTATGTCTCATTCATCTGTAAGAATTAACTTCTTGTAGTCTCTTTATATTTTGTGCAATTTCTCTTCTTAAGTCTCATTCTATCATATGATTCTTCAAAGTGTCACGGATTACATCCAATTCATCTTCTGATAGAGTTTCGATTTTTCTTGTTTTTTCGATTCAAACTTCACCTAAAATTTTATTAGACATTGATCTACCTACTCAATAGATATATGTAAGAGCAATTTCTACGTGTTTTCCGTTTGGAAGCGATACTCAAGCAATTCTAGCCATTTTTAAAAATAATTATAAATTATAAATTGTAAGTTGCAGGTTATTAGTTATAAAAATAAATTTATAACTAATAGCTTAAAAACTATCTAACCTTGTCTTTGTTTATGTTTTGGGTTTTCACAAATTACACGAACTACTCTATTTCTTCTAATAATCATGCATTTATCACAAATTTTTTTTACAGATGGTCTTACTTTCATTGTATAAAGGTGTTAGGATTTAGGATTAGAAAAAGTTCCGAAGCTTTTTTCTGCAGTAATCTCATAATTGAGTTTACTAATTATTTCTTTCTAAAAATTATTCTTCATCTTGATAGATCATAAGGCGTTAGTTCTACCAACACCGAATCTCACTCGATCAAGTTAATAAAATTTTTTCTCATTTTTCACGATATATAGGCTCTAATGATAATTCACCCCCCTCCGAAATCATCAGGAAGCTTAACTTCAAAAAGTGCTCATGGAAGGGCTTTAACAATAACTCCCTCTACCTCAATTTTATCCTCTTTTGACATTAGAAGTTTTTAGATCAATAAAACATATATATACATTTAGCTCGCACATTGTATGAAAAAAAATAACGAATGCAAATTTATTTTTAACTTTTTATATATGCTTTTTTTAAAAAATTCGATTTTCTTTTATTTTAGACAAATTGTTTGTACAAATAATTGTTTCAATCCTTAAACTCCATTATTCAATTGTTTTCTTTTTTCTATTATTTTAATGATTTTTTCATATATATCACTGTGTTTTTTTGATAATTCAACTATTGAATAATTCATTATAACAAGAAGGACTGAGTTTTCCTCCGCTATTACAGATGCCATTCTTTTTTTTGGAATTCAATTGATAGAATCAAATATCGCCATTTCTCAAACCATTTCTCAAATCTCAGTAAATCATAAAGTCTTTTTTCCATCGCTTCTTTCTTTAAAAACTTTTAATTTTCCACTCTTTAATATATATAAAGCTACTGCATCATCTCACTCATTAAACAAGATTTCTCAGATTTTCAAAAACCTTTCCTGGCAAAAAATTGAAAGATTATCAAGTTCACCTTGAGAAAGCGATTCAAA
>CAYWJC010000103.1:0-4431 GCA_964458505.1 uncultured Candidatus Peribacteria bacterium
TTTTAAATCCATTTTATGATATATTTATTGAAATTATCATTTCAATTTTTATGGAAATTATAAAAAATAATACATCTGAAAGTTTTTCGACAAAAGAAGATAAAGATATCTGAGTTATTACTATAATCAACGAACTAAATCTTAGTTCAAAAAAAGAAAGAATTTTAAATATATATAATTCTTTATCTGATGACAGTAAAAGAAAGGAATTGATTCTGAAATTTGAAGAAGACAAAGAAAATATTCAACTTGATGAAACAAAAGCTGATGATATTTTAAATTATTTTGAAAAATTAATTTCTACTCTTTTACAAGAGAAGAAAGTTGATTTACAAGAGAAGAAAGTTGATGAAAATGATAAAGAAAAATATAAAGACGCACAAGATAAAATAAATAAGTTTTATGATTTTTTCTGATCAAAAAATGAGTTAGAACAAAAACTTAAACAAAAATGAATTAAGGTAGATGATTTGATTAACAAAGCAGTTGCTGAAGTTAAAAATGATAATCCGGAGCTAAGTGATAAATCTGAAGAATTTCAAACTAAAGTCGAAGTATCATTTATTGCAAATAATAAAGCTGAAATTCAAAAAATTATTCCAATTGAAAAACAAAAAGAATTTGAAATATTATTTAGAGATGTTCAGCTTAGTGCAGAGAAATTAAAGGTAAGCTACAATTTAAATTTACAAAATTCATTAATTAATGAATTAAAACCTAATCGTGAAACTGTTCTTTATTGAATGGTTTGAGTTAAATCATCAGACTATATCCAAAGAAAATGAAACGAAATCATCTACGAAGATAATTCCTGAACAAAGCAAATCTGGAATCTTTGAGAGATTCCACCTCACAAATATATTGAATCAAATGGAATTAGAATCGAATCAAAAGCAAGATATGAACCGAATTATGAATATCAGGTAAAAAAAGAAAAACTTCAGGAAAACATAAAATGACTTGAAAATCTTATTAATAACAATAAAGAATCGGTTATATCGAGTTTTGAAAAAATTTGAGTAATGAAATGAGATTTTTGAGCGCTTGATAAATTGATTGAGAAAGAAGAAAAAGAATCACCTAGGGATGCAAAATTTCTGAAGGATATGAAAAATCAAATTTTAAAATTAATGAAGGAAATAGAATTACAAGAAGAAATTTTGACAAATGATAAAGAAAGACTTAAGAAACTTGAAGAAGCTGAATCAAAAAGAATCCCAAACTATCAGGAATCAGTTAAAAACAGTGATGAGATTGCAAAAAAGAATCTTAAATATCTAAATGACATATGATTGTCATTGTTTTGAAATGAAAATTCCAAAAAGATCATAGAACTTATTTATTTGAAGAAATGAATAAAAGAAATTGATTTTTCCGAAAGGGAAGTGAGCATGGAAGATAAATTGATAATAAGACAATGATTAGAAAAAATTCTTTGAAAAGAATTTTTCGAGAGATGATTCAGATTTAATGAAGCCAATATGATAGTTCCTGATAAAGAATGAGTTTTACTTAAAAAATCTTTGGGACAATTCATTACAGAAATTAAGCAAACAGATTCAGGTATTTTGTCGAAAGAATGAATTTTGAGGACTGAAATAATTAAAAATAGACTGATTTTTTCGAATTAATTAAAGAAATAAAAATAGATATCCAATTTTTTGCAAAAATAAAACTTTTATTTATAATTAATAGTTTTATTTTATCATCGGAAAAATTTTGAATACACTGAATGTAAGTAAATGCATTATTTGGAAAAATATAAATTGCAGGCAAAGCTTATTGTGCAAAGAAAAAAATAAGGATCTAATTGATATGATCCTTTGTTTTAATCTTAAATACGATTCTGATTTTTATTGAATCATAAAAAAACTTAAAACAAAGATAGAAAATATCTTTTTAGATATCGATCCTGAAAGTTTGTCGATAATCAAGCATTATTTAAGTCATTCGATTTGAGTGGTTATAGATCATAATTTTTGTTTAAAGATATGATCTGAAAGCACTTTGAACTATGCATTTAAACAAATATTTTTTCTTGAAAGGATTTACTACTGAATATGTAAATTCAATGAAGAACAAAAAAAACTTTTAGTCGCAATTTTTGAAAAAAAGTATCATCAAGAAAAAAATGCCTCAATGGAGCTAGATGAATTATTCCATGTTATTTATTCAATCAAGATGAAATCTAATAAGTAATAATATTATTTTATTCACAAATAATCACTGAACATTTTATCTGGAAACGTTAATATATCAATTCATTTTAATTATCATTTCACATATGTTTTTATTGTTGCTTTTTTCCATTTTTACTTATAATATCGCCAATAATTTAATGATAATCAGATAATAAATGTCTATTAGAAATTTTTGTATAATCGCACATATCGATCATGGTAAATCAACTTTGGCAGATAGAATGCTTGAAATAACGTGAACGATCGCAAAACGTGATATGAAACACACACAAGCTCTTGATACTATGGATATAGAGCAAGAAAGATGAATTACCATTAAGCTTACTCCGGTTCGCATGAATTGGAAATGAATTCAGCTTAACCTTATTGATACCCCATGACATGTTGATTTTCAATATGAGGTTTCTCGAAGTCTTGCTTCCGTTGAGTGAGCGGTTTTGGTGGTGGATGCGACTCAATGAATCGAAGCACAAACTCTTTCAAACGTATATTTGGCAATAGAAAATGATCTCGAGATTATTCCGGTTTTAAATAAGATCGATCTTCCTTCTGCAGATGTCGAAAGAGTGAGTAATGAGATTATTTCACTTCTTGGATGCAAGAAAGAAGATATCATCAAAGTTTCTGCTAAAACTTGAGAAAATGTAGAATTTCTTCTTGACGCAATAATCGAACGAATCCCTCTTCCTAAGAAATTAGACAAGGAATCTAATTTAGTTCCTGCTGAAACTGAAATAAAATTAGAATGATGAAATATTGTAAAATGACTTATTTTTGATTCACAATATGATACATATAAATGAGTTGTGGTTTATTTGAAACTTTTTTCTTGAATGATCAAGAAATGAGATAAACTTGAATTAGTTAATACTTGAGCCAAAATTGAAGCCACTGAAGTTGGTTATTTCGCTCCATCATATGTTGCTAATTGAGAATTGAGAGAGTGAGAGATCTGATACCTGGTGACATGATTAAAATCAATAATTGAGGCTAGAGTTTGAGATACAGTTTTTGCTTGAAAGCCTGATTTGAAATTTCCGATAAAATGATTTAAAAAAATAAGTCCTTTTGTATTTGCTTGAATTTATCCTGTTGATAATGATGAATATATAAAATTGAAAGACAGCATTGAAAAATTATGTCTTAATGATTCCTCTTTAACTACAGAAAATGAAGTTTCTCCGGCTTTGGGTTATTGATTCAGATGTTGATTTCTTTGACTTTTGCATCTTGATATTGTAAAAGAAAGATTGTGGAGGGAATTCTGAATGGATGTGATAATGACAAGCCCGCAAGTAACATATAAAGTTCTTGTAGCTTGAAATAAAGTTAATGAATATAACAGATTTCAGACTGAACTTATAGATTTTCAATGAAAAACCTGTACTTTCATTTATTTTTCAAATCCAGAAGATCTTCCAAAACCAGGAACATTCATTCATATAGAGGAACCAATAGCTAAAGTAGAAATAATAACACACACGGATTATATATGAAACATGATGCAACTTGCACAAGAAAGAAGATGAGTGTTCATTAATCAATTTTTTCTTGATTCTACAAGAGTCGTGCTAGTTTATGAAATTCCTATGTGAGAACTCGTTTGAGATTTCTATGACGATCTAAAGAGCTTATCAAGTTGATATGCAAGTCTTAATTATGAATTTTTGAAATATAAGATAGATGAAATAATAAAAATAGATTTTCTGATAGCCTCAGAAAAAGTTGATGCATTATCTATGATGGTACATAAAGATAAATCAAGATTAATTGGTTGAAAAATCTGTAAAAAATTGAAAGATAATATTCCCAAGGCTCAATTCTCGATTGCAATCCAAGCAGCGATTTGAGCCCAAGTTATAGCTAGAGAAGATATCGGAGCATTAAGGAAAGATGTAACAGCCAAGCTTTATGGTTGAGATGTTTCAAGAAAAAGGAAGGTTCTAGAAAAGCAGAAAGAATGAAAGAAAAAAATGAAACAATTCTGAAAAGTCAGTATCCCAAGTGAAACCTTTGTAAACATTCTGAAGAAGGATAATTAGTTTTAATATTACCCTATATAGTTTATAACTAACTTCTGAATTCAATACAAAAGTCTCCGCAATTAATAAAAGTGGTTCGTCTCCGAGCCCCCGACCAAGATGGGGTCTTAGGGGGAGAAATCAAGATAAATATAACAAATCGAACCAAAAATCTAAGAGTATAGAAACTTTTTCTCCCCCTAAAACTT
>CAYWJC010000104.1:0-18391 GCA_964458505.1 uncultured Candidatus Peribacteria bacterium
CATTTAAACTTTAAAAAAATGTCAGAAAGTATAATCAAAATGACATGAATAAAAAAAATCTACAATGCCTGAGATGATATTCTAGAGGTATTGAAGTGAGTGGATTTTCAAATGAATAAATGAGAATTTGTTTCCATAATGTGAGAAAGCGGAAGCGGTAAATCAACACTTATGAATATAATTTGAATGCTTGATAATCCTTCAAACGGCAATTATTTTTTTAATGGAGTCGATATATCTAAGGCAACAGATGATGAACAGGCTATATTAAGAAGACAAAATATAGGCTTTATATTCCAAAGCTATAATCTTTTGCCTAAAACTTCTGCATTAAGACAAGTTATGCTTCCACTTGTTTATCAATGAGTTCCTGCAAAATTAAGGAAACAAAAAGCGATAGAGGCACTTATCAAAGTATGATTAAAAGATAAGATAAATTCGCTTCCAAGCGAAATGTCTGGTTGACAGCAACAAAGAGTGGCTATTGCAAGAGCGATAGTAACAGATCCTCTTTTGATACTTTGAGATGAGCCAACTTGAGCGCTTGATAGTAAAACTTGAAATGATGTAATGGAGATAATATCTCGAATCAATGATGAATGAAAAACTGTTCTTATAATAACCCATTCAGCTGAAGTGGATAAATTCTCAAAAAAACACATCTTTATAAAAGATGGAATGATAGTTTAATAGATAAAAATTAATTTAAAATGGCATTCAATGAATATTTATCTTCCGCAATCACAGCAATCCTTAGTAATAAATTAAGATCAGCTTTAAGCATGCTTGGTATTATAATAGGAGTCTTCTCCATAATCACAATGCTTGCCATTTGAGAAGGCACATCATCCTCTATTGTCGATAGATTCAATAGTATGGGGGCAAATCTTATTACAGTTTCACCAGGAAGATCCAACAGCTCAAGAGTATGATGAGTTCAGTGAGGATGATCAACAAGCAATCTTATTGATGAAGATTTTGTTAATTTCGTGAAAAGTATTGTCTGAGTAAAAAGAGTTTCTCCAACAGTAACCACATCAAAACAATTCATATATTGAACTTATAACACCAATTCAAGCATCGCAGGGGTGGAAAGTATTTATAAAGACATTAAATGAATTACTATAGCAAATTGAAGATTCATAAATGATGAAGATATCATTGAAACAAAAAAAGTTGCAGTTATAGGTTATACAATTGCAACAGACGCATTCTGATCAGGGGCTATTGATCCGATATGAAAAGAGATTAAATTAGAAAATGGTATTTACACCGTCATATGAACGCTTCAGGATAATTCACAAGCAAATAGAAGAATTTTTGTTCCGATAAGTACAGCTATGAAAAAGATAATCTGAACTCATTATTATTCTTCTATTGATATTGAAATAGATGATTCCACTAAAACCGATCTTTATAAGACACACATAAACGACGAACTTATCAAATATACTAAAACTACAGATGTAGAAGATGCCCCCTTTTCAGTAAGCTCCATGTCAGAGATTTTAAGTTCCATAACTGCAGTAGCCGGAACAATGACAATGTTTCTTGCGTGAATCGCCACAATCTCGCTTTTGGTCTGATGAATATGAGTAATGAACATAATGCTTGTTTCGGTTACCGAAAGAACAAGAGAAATTGGTATCCGTAAAGCAATATGAGCAACAAAAACTGATATTTTAATGCAATTTCTCATTGAGGCATTGATAATCAGCATAGTTGCTTGATGAATATGAATCGCCCTGAGTTTTGTTATTGTTAACGCTATAAAAAGCTTTTTAACTGCTGTCATAACAACCAATTCGATATTGTTGGCATTTTGAAGTGTTGTTATGATTTGAATAGTTTTCGGGATTTTACCAGCCAGAAAAGCCGCTAAATTAAAACCTATTGATGCATTAAGGTTTGAGTAATTTGACAATAAATTTAAAAACATATAGTTATTCATATTATTATATAAATAATATGAATATGTCAGAAATAATTGATACTTCAGATTGCACGACAAGGGAAAATGTTATTTCACCCAATTTTGAAAAATATATTAATAGACTTAATGATATCATGCTTGGAATAAAGCCATTTGATGATAATGAGTTCTCTTTTGATTGATTAAAAAATTTAAATAGCCTTGTAAAAAGATAGCCCCTTTTATGTATGAATAAAAATAAATTAATAATAATTCTTGTTTGATTTTTATAATTCAACTTGCAATTCCATAAAAAAATATGTTATAATTTCACTGATTATCCTTAGCATATTTTTTTATGAATAAAACAACAAATGAAAGCTGATGCAATAGGGAAAGGAGGGAAAAACTTGTGGAATGAGGGATAGATTCAAATAAAATTCCAAAGTTGTGTTTAGTGATTGAAGAGTGTAGAAAGAGATGCGGAAAAGTCTGTTTGATTTTAAGTTAATTATTTACATTCAAAGCTTTTTATCAAATTTTCATACTTTGAAGCATCAGTTATATCAAGAGAAATTCAAATTGTAATTAAGTGAACCTTGTTATCGCAGACTTTTGATGTCTGTAAAAATTTTCTTTTAGGAGTTGAAGTATTATATTTTGCTTCAAATATATATAAATTAGATTCATCTTTATCAGAGAAACTGATAGTCTTTTCATCAAGTTTGCTGAATTCTAAATAATTTCAGTTTGTTAAGGCATAGTTTATTGTTGAATATTTTTTTGAAGTTATTTTTTCATTTAATTGTTCTCAAATTATAACTAAGTTATTTGCAAATCCTGAGCTTATATCAGATGAACTTACCGCAAGTTCTATTTTTCAGCTTTTTATATTTGGAATTTGTGAATTATCAACAACAGTCCAAGAAGAAGGAATATCTATAACAAATCCTGAACCAGTATGTTTTTTAACATTATTATCAGATTCAGTTGAAGATGAACCACATGAAACCAATAAAAAAGCAAATAATGACAAGAAAAATATTTTTTTCATATTTTAAAAATTAAGTTTAAATCCTAAATGCAACAATATTAAGAAAATATATAATAATATCAATATTATTAATACAAAATACTTAAAGACTTTATTTTCAGTATAAAGTACCATTGAATATACAATTGAATCATAAATCAAAGCAAAACTTGAAAAAACGAATAAAGGGTATATCACAAAAAGCGCTTTTGATGTGTATTCAAGCATGAATCATCATAATATGCACAAATATGTAAAAAAATATAAAGAAGAGAAAAAAATGAAAAAAATTTTTGAAGTTTCAAGTTTAATTGAAATATAAAATGAATTCTCTTCAGATATCTTTTGTTTTATTTTTTCTGTTAAATTTGAATTGATTTTCAACATAAATAAATATAATTTAGCACATTATAGGATAATTATATAAAAAAATGTTATTTACACAAGAACAAATTAAACATATAGCCAATTTATCTAGATTGCTTTTGAAGGAAGAAGATGTAAATAAATATATCAATGATTTGAATTCGATTGTCGGTTATATCGATAAACTAAATGAAATTGATAATAGTGAAATTATGAATATATCATCAGAAAATAATTTAATATTACCGCTTCGAGAAGATGAAATCTGGAAGGAGATTATCTCCACGAGAGAAGAATTATTGAATTGCTCTCCTAAAAATAAAATAAATCATTCAATCGCTATAAATAATATAATGCATTAATGATAGAAAATTTAAGACTTTTTCAATTTAAAAATCATACTGATATTTCCTTGGATTTTGATAGTGTAAATCTGATTTATTGAGAAAACTGATCATGAAAGACAAATATTTTAGAAGCGATTTATTTGCTTTTTAACTGCAGGTTTTTTTCAAATAACAATGTTTTGAGTCATATTAAATCAGGTAATGAAAGTCTGATAGTTTCTTGAGATTTTCGTGGAAATTTTTCATCAAATGAATTTAAGATAACGCTAGATAAAGATTTCAAGAAATTGAATTTTTTAATGAACAAATGTCAGATAACCAAAACAAAATATTTTTCTTCAAATTCAAATGTTGCGATCTTTTTCTCTCCGATGGAAGTTAATATAGTCTATCTTTGACCATCTTTAAGAAGAGATTTTTTGGATGAAATACTTTCTTTGACTTTTTTGGAATTCACAAAAATAAAATCGGATTACCTTAAAATCTTAAGAAACAGGAATAAGCTTTTAAAAGATATTTCTTTATGAAAAGCCGATAAAGCTGATCTTAATTTTTGGGACAATTCTTTTTGTGGCATGGCAGAAAAATATTACATTTTAAGAAAAAAATTCATTGATTACATTTCCTTAAATATAGATGTAACCCAACAGATACTTTGAAATAAGTACAATTTAGAATTTTTTTATGAATCTAAAATTGATTTCAATGATATTAAGGGATCAATTTCTGAATATTTGTCAAAAAATAGGGAAAGAGACATCATCTTATGACATACTTATATTTGACCTCATTTGGATGATTTTTATTTTAATGTGAAAATCGACAATGAAAAATATAAATCTCAGGATTATTTATCAAGATGAGAGAATAAGAGCATTTTAATTTGTTTGAAGTTTTTGCAGCTTTCTTTTTTGGAGGAAAACAATAAAAAAAATGTAACTTTGTTGCTTGATGATATATTTTCAGAGTTAGATGACAAACATATCGCTTTGGTAATGGAAAAATGCTTTAAATATCAGACTTTTATTACATCTCAAAATATTCCAAGTTTTTTTGATGAACAAGCGAATATTAAAAAAATTTATATAAATTAAAATTTATTTTTAAATATTGTAAAGCATTATCATTTGCAACTTTCCTTTTTTTATAATAATATATAAGCGAAAACAAATATAATTTTAAAAAATATATATGAAAAAATACTTTTCAATTTTAGTCTTGTCATTCTTATTTATATCAAACACATCATTGGCTTTAGCTGCTGATTCATGAAGCTGAAAGGCTGATCATTTCGAGATAACAACAAATCCGGCTTCAGTAAAAGCATGAGAGGCTATCGATTTAACAGTTAAGGTTGTGGATTCATCTTGATCACCAGTAAAGGATTACGATGGCACTATATATATTACTGTAGATAATGATACAAAAGCAACAGTTCCTTATTCTGATTGATATACATTTGTTCCTGCTGACTTATGAGCAAAGACATTTTCGAAAGGTTTGTCTTTTACAAAAGAGGGTAGCATGAAAGTAGTTGTTATGGATATAGATAATGAGAATCTAGAATGAAGCGTGGATGTTAATGTTTGAGGAGGATCATCATCTACTGCCGCTTCGACAAAATGAGAATTAACAATAACAAGTCCTGATAATTGAGTTACCATTGCAGAATGAAAAATAACCGTCGCTTGAAATTCGAAAAAGAATAGTAAAATTCAATATTTTTTGAATGGAAAAAAAGTTTTTGAAGACCAAACTGAAAATGACTGAAATTTTACATATGAAATGTCATGACTTGATCAAAATGAGAATATTATAGTAGTTAAGATTTTGGATTGAAATGATTCAGTTATTGCTGAATCTGAGAAAATATCTGTTAAATTAGAGTGAAATTGACCAGTTCTGAATGATGTTACTGTTAAAGAATGAAAAGAAGTTCCTGCTTGATCTGAAATTAATATATCTGTAATATCTGATCCTGAATTGCAAGAAGCGACAGCTTCAATATGAGATTTTAATCAAACCCTAACTGAGGAGGCTGCTTGAACATATGTTTGAAAATTAAAAGTGCCTGCTCAAGCTTGAGACTATCAGATAAATCTTTCTTTAAAAAGTAAATTAGGTAAAGTCACAACAAAAAATAATGCATTTTCAATAAAGACAATCGAGGCAAATATTTTTAAAGATATTAAAACTGTAATTTGAGATAAAAAAGTCACTTTTACATTTGATTTGACTCAAGAAAAACCTGAGGTTGCCAAATTTAAATTCAAATATGGAACTTGATCTGAATCTTTAACTACTGAAGTGGTTACATTTGAAAGAGAAAAAATTAAAAATGCAAGCTGAAGCCTATCTTGGTATATTCCAAATTTAGAGATAAATAAATATTATTTTCAGATTTATGCATTAGACAAAGAAGATAAAGAAATTTCTTGAATAAAATCTGACGTGATAGACGTTGATTTATCTTTATCAAGCGCATGAAAATGTATGATATCAAATATTTCTTGAATAAAAGTAACAAAGGTTTGAGATGTTTCTGAATTAACATGGAATATTGCACCTGAAGCGATAAGTTATAATGTTTACCAAAAGTGAGCTGATTGAAAATTTTCTTTAATTGAAAATGTAAAAAGTAATAAATATTGAATAAACATTTCATGAGATAAAGTTAAATATGATGATTTTGCTGTAAAATGAGTTTGTTGAGAATGAGATAATTCAAATGAATCACCAGAATATTCTGAGGTTACGAAAGTTCAAACTTGACCAACTCAAATATTGGCAATTTTGTGAATATCTCTTATATTAGGTTTGTTTTATATAAAAAGAAAAAAATTCAATTAAATTATTTTTTAAAAAACTCCAGATACTTATCTGGAGTTTTTTGTTTTTATAAAAAGATTTGCTTTTTGGACATTTTAGTGTAACCTTATGTACGTATTTATAGATTTTATTTTATTTATACTTTTATATTTTTACATTATTGTTTATGGTTGGTTTTATTAAAAAACTTATGGAAAAAGGTTTTGGTTTTATTGAATCTGAAGATTTAGCAAAATTAAAAATCCAATGAGATTTATTTTTTCACTTTACATCTATCAATGGATGAATCGAAGCTTTCGATACTCTTAGAGAAGGTCAAAAAGTTTCTTTTGAAGTTTCAAAAAGAAAAGATTGAAAAAATCAAGCTGTTGAAGTTGAAGTTATCTCTGAAGACTAATATCTTAGAATAATACATTCTCCACTAAAAAATCCGACATTTAATGCCGGATTTTTTATAATATTTAAAAAATAATTTCATTGATTTTTTTGTCCAGAAATGAACTGAATTCTATTTTAATTTCTTGTAAAATACTTTGCACTTGATTAAAATCTTCCACCATCACCAATTTTTTCCTGTAATTCTTCACTCAAGGAAAACTGTGCAAATATTGGACTAAATGTTTTCTAGTTTCAAGGCTTCCTTTCCTTCCTTTTAATTCAATTAATATTTTGGAATGCTTTTCCATTGTATTGAGGATTTCGATGAGAGTCGGTTTATAGTCTCAAGGCAAAAAGCACCAAGGATTTCAAAAGCTTTTTCTTCAAATCATAAATCAATTCAGTCAATTCAATTTAGTCATTCAATCATCATGATTTTCAACATCTCAATTTCATATAACAGGTATCTTAAGATGATTTTTAAGTTCGTATATTCATGTCCAATCAGCCTTTCATGTATATGCTTGCTTATATGTTCTTCCATGAACCGTAATTAAATTAGCTCAGGCATTTTCAAGTCATTTTGCAAAATCAATTAAATTATCCCAATTTTCCCATCATAGCCTTGTTTTTACTGATATAGGAATTTTTACGGATTTTGCCATTTCCTCAACAATCTTAAATGCGGTATCGATATTTATCATCAAGCTTGAACCATGTCAACTTCTAACAACTTTTTTTGCCGGACATCACATGTTTATGTCAATTCCTGCAATTCAATAGCTTTCAATTAATATTGCAGCTTTTTTGAACATTTCAGGATCTTTTCAGAAAATCTGTATTATGAGAGGTTTTTCGATTTCATTATGAGGAAGTACTGAATTTGCAAGAAATTTTGAATGTACTATTCAATCTGCGCTGTAAAATTCAGAAAAACAAACCACATCACTATTGATTCATTTTACAACCTGTCTGTAGGCACTGTCTGTAAAACCATCCATTGGAGCAAGTGCAGCAATGTGTCATTTTAAAGCTAATTCATTCCAGAAATTCTTATCCATTACAAAAAATTAATTATTAAATATAAAAAGTGATTAACCTGCTTGAAAGAAGAGCGGGTTTGCATTGAGTTGCTACGGATTTTAAATACAGGAATCGAAATTTTAAGGCTTTGTATTAATATAAATCAAAAGCAGATTGCGTCAAGTTAAAATATTATGATTTTTTTTTGAATTATGCTAACATATTATTGTTTAAATAGTTTACACATAAAAACAAAAACAAAAATGAATACTTTAACTGAAAAAACTAGTATATCAAGTTTAAAACAAGTTGCAAAAACTAATTTAAAAACCCAATATTCAATTTCAAAAAATGTAGCTCATATCTGAGTTATAGCAATAACAAATCTAGAAAAAAGAGAATTTATAATCAGATGAATCTCAGATTTATGAATGGGTGCCGTTGTGCTTTGTGATGAAGAAATAAATGATTTGGAAAATGTATCCAGCTCTAAAAAATTAAATCCGAATATGTTAATGTGATTTGATTTTTTTGTTTATGATAATGATCATGATTGAGTTGATGTTGTAAAATTCATGTGAGCCTGAATTGTTCCGATAATGCCAGAAAAAAACACATTTTCTTGAATTTTAAAAGACTTCAACCCTATGAGATTTGAGTGAAATTGATTTTTTTACAAAAAAGACTCTCCATATTGTATTTTTGAAAAAATTATTTCATATACAGAGAATATTAAATTCCCCGAAGACAAAAGAGTGCTTCTTAAAAATGTCTTGTGAGCCTTTTAAATATAGCTTTAACCTTTCTAAAAATCTCTTGCCGACCTTCAAGAGGTTTTTTAATTGAATTTGAAATATTAATTTGCAAGAAATATTAAAAAAGTTATATTCATTAAAATATTTTTTATAAAATAGTCAATGAATCGAAATAATCTAAGTTTAATACAATGATGAAATAAAATATCACCGGAAAAAAATGAAATAGTAGAACAAAATAAAGAAAAAGTCATAAAAATAATAGAAGATGTTAATGATTGTGATTTGGATTTTAAGGCTGAAGAAGTTTTTGATCCTGATGAAATTGTAGATTATCTTTATGAAATGGCTGAGAACGAAGGAATAGAAGAGAAATTTTTAAAATTAACAAGAATCACATATGACAGAAATAATAAGTTAATGTATATAAAAATCTCAGTTGATGAGAATTTGACCAAGGCTTTCTGATGGAAGGAAATGTTTTTTAATTTTCATACAAAATGAATTTCTTCAAGTGTAGCAGTTAAAATTACACGCATAAATTTAATCACACTTTCTTTTGATTATAGTTTGTTTATAAAAAAATTATTGAAATTCAAAGGATGAGAATGGTTTATTTACGATCATGAAAAAGAAGATGATGATACTGATTAATAAAAATTAGCACCCATTAAAAAAAGTGCTAATTTTTATTTGACTTTTATTTTTCAAGAAATATAATGGTTCAGTTAACTATTTAACAATAAATCATTATTTTTAATTAATTAAACTATGCTACAAGAAGATAAAACTAATTTGAGCGATAAAACTCAAGATATGAGAAGAGCTATCGACTCTTTAAGAGAAGAGCTTGAAGCTGTGGATTATTATAATCAAAGAGCTGATTCTTGCACAAACCCAGAATTAAAAGAAATCCTTTTGCACAATGCCAAAGAAGAAAAAGAGCATGCGGCAATGATTCTTGAATGGATAAGAAGGAATGATGAAGAATATTCTCATGAGCTGAAAGATAATTTGTTTTCCGAAGGAAAAATCGTAAAACATTAATATTAGAGAAATAATTTATATTTTTAATTTAATTTTATATTTATGTGAAAAGTTATAGGAATTGATTTATGAACAACAAACTCATGTGTTGCATTTATGGAATGAGGACAGCCAAAAGTAATTCCAAATGCAGAATGAGGAAGAACAACTCCGTCAATTGTTGCGAATAAGAATTGAGAAGTATTAGTTGGAACTACAGCAAAAAGACAGGCTGTTGTTAATCCTGCTCAGACTATTTACTCAGCAAAAAGATTCATTTGAAGAAAATTTGATGAGGTTCAATCAGAAATTAAAAATGTTCCATTTAAAGTTGTAAAATGATCTGGGTGAGAATGTTTGATTGAATTTAATGGTAAAAACGTTAGACCTGAAGAAATATCAGCTAAAGTTTTGGAAAAATTAAAAGAAGACGCTGAAAAATATTTATGAGAAAAAGTTACTGAAGCTGTTATTACGGTTCCTGCATATTTTAATGACGATCAAAGACAATCCACTATCAATGCATGAAAAATTGCAGGTCTTGAAGTGAAAAGAATTATAAATGAGCCAACAGCAGCAGCGCTTTCTTACTGACTTGATAGGAAAAAAGAAGAGAAAGTTGCAGTTTATGATTACGGTGGAGGAACTTTCGATATCTCAATTCTAGAGATTGGTGCAGAATGAACTTTTGAAGTACTTGCGACAAACTGAGATACACATCTTGGTTGAGATGATTTGGATCAAAGAATTTTTGAATGGATCGTTGATGAATTTAAAAAAGATCAATGAGTTGATCTTAGAAAGGATCCAATGGCTGTTCAAAGAATCAAAGATGAGGCAGAAAAAGCAAAAAAAGAATTATCAACGGTTACAGAAACAGAAATAAATCTTCCTTATATCACAGTTGATTCATCAGGTCCAAAAAATCTGTTTATGAAATTATCTCGTGCAAAATTCGAAGAACTTATATATGATTTAGTTGAAAGATCATTAGAGCCTTGCAGAAAAGTACTTAAAGATGCAGGACTTCAGGCAAGTCAAATCGATGAAATAATTTTAGTTTGAGGAACAACAAGAATTCCATTAGTAGTAAAAAAAGTTGAAGAATTCTTTGGTAAAAAAACAAATTCATCGGTTAATCCTGATGAAGCTGTTGCATTATGAGCTGCAATTCAAGCTTGAATTATTACCTGAGATGTTAAAGATATTCTACTTCTTGATGTTACTCCACTTTCTTTATGAATTGAGACTTTATGAGGAGTTATGACAAGAATGATAGAAAGAAATACAACTATTCCATCAAGTAAATCTCAAGTTTATTCTACAGCTCAAGATAATCAGGACAGTGTTGAAATCCATGTATTGCAATGAGAAAGAGAAATGGCTTCTGACAATAAGTCTCTTTGAAGATTTATATTATCTGGAATTTTGTCAGCGCCAAGATGAGTTCCACAAATCGAAGTAACTTTTGATATTGATGCTTCCGGAGTTCTTCATGTGACTGCAAAAGATAAATGAACATGAAAAGAACAAAAAATCATGATTCAATGATCAACCTGAATGGATAATGCTGAAGTTGACAGATTAGTAAAAGAAGCTGAGGCAAACAGAGAAGCAGATAAACAAAGAAAAGAATGAATTGAAGCAAGGAATATGGCTGAATCTGCTGTATATCAAGCTGAGAAGACAATGAAAGATAATGAATGAAAATTTGACGCAAAGCTTTGAGATGAAGCAAAAGAAAAGATAGAATCTTTAAAAAAGATTCTTGAGAATCAAGATGCAGCTAAAGAAGAAATTGATCCAGCTGTACAGTCTTTACAAGATATTATGATGAAAATAGGTCAAGAAATCTATTCAAAAACTCAAGCTTCAAATGACGAATGAGTTAATGTAAAAGATAATAATCCTCCTAAAGATGAAGGTCCTACGGTTGAATGAGAAGTTGAATAATTATTAGAATTATAAAAAATACCAGATTTAATCTGGTATTTTTTAATCTATATTTCAGGATCAAACTCTTCATAATTTTCACATACCTCTTTTTTTAAGTCTTCTATCACAGGAATAAATCTTTCATAGGTTTCTTCCTTTAAACATCAAAAATCAATAAAATATTTTTCTAAATCATCATTTCTTTTTAATAAGAGAGTATTGCTTAAATGAAATGCTATTAATTTAGTTACTTTCAAGTATACGTTTGGATTATTATCTTTGAGAATAGATAATGCTTCGCAAGATATGCTATTAAATGGAATATTTCTCATAAGTGCTTCATTTATAAAAAGAGCTTGTAATTCTGATAAGTAAATATGTGTCGATATTATTTTATCGTTTTTTGGAAAAATGGTATCTAAAAATTTTTTAACTTTTTCTTCTGAGTTCTTAATTTGATTAAAAAGTAAGAATATAATATCCACTTTTTCAAAATGATTAAAAACAAAAGATATCAAATTTGTTCCAAATTCATTATCTCATCTTTGTGATATTGATGTGATATCCAATAAAACATCTACTTCTTCGCTTACATTATTTGTTAAATGATTTTGTCATTTATCGTTAATTCAGGTTCAAGCTGTTTCTGGTAGTTTGTGTGCTAAGTTCATTTAAAATTATTTAAATCGCTAATAAAATTTACTATAAAAATAAATTCATTAAAGTCAACTTCATTTTAATTATTCTTTGATTGGCTTTGTAAGTGGGAAAAGTACAACATCTCTAAGATTATCTTGTTCTGTCAATAGGGAAATTATCCTATCAATCCCCATTCACCAACCTGATTGAGGAGGCATTCAATATTCCATTGAAAGCACAAAATCATCATCGGGAGAGGTAGCTTCTGTGTCTCATTCTGCCTGAGCCTTTGCTTGATCTTCAAAATTTTTCTTTTGTAATATCGGATCAACTAATTCTGAATAAGCTTTCAAAACTTCCCATCAATTGATGACAACTTGGAATTGTTCGACGATATTTGAATTCTTATCAGAGATTCTAGCAAGAGGTTGCATCGTTTTTGGATAATTATATACAAATGCGGGTCAGACAATATTTGGACGCAAAACTTTTTTGTAAAGATAATCGATTAGAGTTGCAACAGACATATTATCCATTTTTTCAAATTCAATCCCTGAGGCTTTGATGTCATTTCTAAGTTTTTCCTCATCTCAATTTTCATATTTGGAAATATCTATTCCTGAAGTTTCAAGAACTCATTTTATATAGTCTATTTTTTGCCATGGACTTCCGAAATCTACATCTTTGATCACTCAATTCTTATCTTTTATTTTGACAATTTTTGGTAAATTTAGTTTTTCCATAAGATAGAAAAACATTTTTTCAGTAAATTCCATATTATCTTCAAAATCCCAATAAACTGCATAATGTTCAACAGAAGTGAATTCTTGCATATGAGAAGGATCTGATCACTCATTTCTGAACTGTTTTCATATTTCAAATACTCTTTCAAATCTTCAAACAGTTGCTTTTTTAAGATTTGTTTCTGGTGAAATACGCATGAAAAAATCTTCATCATAATCATTATGATGAGTTAAAAAAGGTGCTGCTGCAGCTCAGCTGGCAGAGTTTCATAAAATAGGAGTCTCTATTTCAATAAATCAATTTTCATCATAAAAATCTCTTAGTGCTTTAATGAATTTTGATCTTAAAATAAACCTATCGTATGAGCTTTTGTTCATGATTAGATCCAAATATCTTTGGCGATAAATAGCTTCTTGATCCTGAATTCCATGAAATTTTTCTGGAAGCGAACGGATTGCCTTTGATAAAAATTGGAATTCTTGTACAAATATGGTTAATTCTTGCTTATGCGTCATGAAAAGCTCTCACTTGATTCAGATGAAATCTCATACATCAACAAGTTTTTCCATGAATCTAAAGGCTGAAACTTCTTCTGACAGTGAATCTTTAATTTCTGATCAAGTGTTGATTTTGCAATTTTCACGAGAAAACATTATTTGGATTTCTCAAGTTGAATCTTGAAGTTTTGCAAATGAAATCTTTCCGAAACTTCTATATAGAGTCAGTCTTCAAGCGGCTATTATTTCAATTTTTGGCTCAGCGATAATATCATTTATATCCCTGAAATTTTCATTTCATCTCGAGATTATTGAGGAAATATAATCTTTTTTATCGAATTTCGATGCAAAGGGAATTATTCATAAATTCTTCATTCTTGATATTTTCTCAATTCTTACTTGAACTTCTTCGTTATATTGCATATTTTTATTTCATAATAAAAGTTAATGGGCTTAGTTTAGCCATTTTTTTACCAAAGTCAATTTTTTTAAAAACTAAGAAAAGATCCAAAATAATTCAATATGCTGATTTTTAGATATTTTAAAAAATATTTTTGCTTTAAAAATTTAAATAAGATATACTATTTACATACTCATTATTTCATTTTTAATGAACGAACAAAAAATAATAAATAACGCCTTAAGATGTGTAATAGACCTGCTTGAAAAGGTTAATCATTACCCATATCATAATATAAATCATACGCTTGATGTTTATTCAAGAGTTTGATATCTTTGCGATAAGGAATTTGTATATCTTGAAGAAAAAACAGATTTGCTGATAGCTGCATTATTTCATGATACATGATTTATCGAATCTTATTCTGAAAACGAAATAATCTGAGCAAGAATCGCCAGAGAATATCTTGAAAAAATAAATTTCAGAGAGGACAGGATCAAAAATATAGAGAATATTATTTTGGCTACAATTGTTTTTAGTGAGCCAAAAAATAAATTAGAGAAGATAATTCAAGATGCTGACTTTGATAATCTATGAAGAAGGGATTTTATGATGAAAACACTATCTTTCAGAAAAGAGATAAGATTAATCGGCAATCAAAGTATTCCAATGAAAGAATGGTATAAAACAACATATAATCTTATGAGAAAACAATCTTTCAAAACATTCACAGCAAGAAAAGAAAGAAATAAGGTAAAAAAAGAGAATATATTAAAAGTGAAAACAAAAATATACTAGAAAGTTTGTCATTATATTAGTTTAACAAAAATTTGACTTTAACCTTAGCACGCATATAATATGCGTGCTATTAATTTTCCTGAAAACTTCGATCTTTTCATTCAAAATTTACGTTTCCTCATTCACCGTAGCTACCGCTACGCCTCATTCCGGTACGCATTTTTCATGCAAATATCATCGTTTTGAGAAAAATTCTAAATCATAGCATTTTTATATTTTTTAAAAGTTTTTGACTTATGAAAATACAGCCATTATCTGACAGAGTGCTTCTTAAGTGATTGGAAGCTGAAAATGTCACAAAAAGCGGAATTTTCATTCCTGAAAATTCAAATAAAGAAAGACCTTATATGTACGAGGTGGTTGCAGTCTGACCTGGAAAAGAAGTGGAATGAAAAATTACTAAAATAGATTTAAATCCAGGAGATAAAGTAATAAGCTGACAATATAGTTGAGATGATATTGAAATTGATAAAGTGAAATATAAAATTGTAGGAGCTGATTATATATTGGCTAAAGTTGAGTGATAATGAATAGGATTTCATCAGAGCGACCATTTTTTTTCATAAATTTTTCAGTTCTTTTGCTGTGGATTATTTATTCTACCTATTACATTGTGGATTTATATTTTGAATATAGAGAAATTGAAAATAATTCAGAAGTAATTCAAACTCAAGTTATTGGACAAGAGTTTATATCATACTGAGGACAAGAGTTTATGTCATACTGAAAAGTGACCGTATATTATCCTATTATTACTCATACATGCACAAAAAAGAAAAAACCAATAAAAATAAGTATGAAATATGTTCAAACATGGCAAAAATATGATAAATATTTAATTGGAGAAAAAATAAATGCATATTGTCATGACGGTAAACTTTATAATATTTCAAATTTTTGAGTATTTAAAAAAGTCTCACCAGAAGCATCGATACTATTAATTTTATTTTTTGCTTTTTTAACATTCTGAATACCAGATTTTATAAAAAAATTTTTAAATCTTAAACAATAATATTATGGCAAAAAAAATAACTTTTTGAGATGAGGCAAGACTTAAAATGTTTGCTTGAGTTGAAAAAATAGCAAAAACTGTGGCAGCAACAATCTGACCGAAATGAAGAAATGTGGTATTTCCTAAATGATACGGAGCACCTCAAGTAACCAATGATGGTGTAACAATAGCAAAAGAAATAGAGCTTGAAGATAAGATTGAAAACATGTGAGCAGAATTAGTCAAAGAAGCCGCTTCAAAAACCAATGATGCTGCTTGAGATGGTACAACTACTTCAGTCCTTTTGACTTATGCAATGATAAAAGAATGATTACGTGAAATAAGATCTTGAATCAATGCAATTGAATTAAAAAACTGAATGAAAAAAGCTTGAATGGTAATCGAAATGGAGCTTGAGAAAAATACAAAAGTCATAAATACAAAAGAAGAAATCGAGCAAGTTGCAACAATTTCAGCACAAGACTCAGAAGTCGGTAAAATAATATCTGAAGCAATGGAAAAAGTTTGAAAAGATTGAGTTATTACCGTTGAAGAATGACAAACTTTCGGGCTTGAAGTAGAACTTACTGAATGAATGAAATTTGATAATGGGTATATTTCTCCATATATGATTACTGATGGAGAAAAGATGGAATCAAAAATTCAGGATGCAAAAATTCTTATAACAGACAAAAAAATATCTTCTTTAAAAGATTTATTGCCAGTCTTGGAGCAATTGGCTTCAACATGAAAAAGAGACATGGTAATAATTGCTGATGATATTGATGGAGATGCATTAGCTTGAATCATATTAAACAAACTTAAATGAGTATTGAATATCCTTTGAATAAAAGCTCCTGGTTTCTGAGACAGAAAAAAAGAAATGTTAAAGGATTTGGCTATTTTGACTTGAGCTACAGTTATTACAGATGAACTTTGATATAAGCTTGAGAATGCATCTTTAGAGCATCTTTGAAGTGCAAAGGTTGTTTCATCAACAAAAGATAATACTACAATAGTTTGATGAAATTGAGATAGGGAATTAATAAAAAGAAGAGTCAATGAAATAAGGAATCAAATCGAAAATACAAAATCAGATTATGATAAGGAAAAACTTTCTGAAAGATTAGCAAAGCTTGCCTGATGAATAGCTGTAATTAAAGTTTGAGCAGCATCAGAAGTGGAGATGAAAGAAAAAAAATTAAGAATAGAGGATGCACTAAATGCAACAAAAGCAGCAGTTGATGAATGAATAGTTGCAGGTTGATGAGTTGCTCTTCTGAAAGCTTCAAAAATTTTAGATACATTTGATTGTTGAAATAAAGACCAGAATATCTGAGTTCATATCGTTTCAAGAGCATTATCATATCCAGTTAAACAAATCGCTGAAAATGCTTGAAAAGAATGATCTATCATAGTCGATGAAATAAGAAGAAATTCTGATATTAATTATTGATATGATGCCTCAAGTGATGAGTTTAAAGACATGATAAAAGCATGAATAGTCGATCCTAAAAAAGTTACACGAAGTGCTCTTGAAAATGCAATTTCGATTTCATGAATGTTTTTAACTACGGAAGCAGTTGTTTCAGATATTCCGAAAGAAGAAGGAGATCATTCGCATGAAACATGAATGTGAGGTATGTGAGGAATGGGAATGTGAGGAATGTGAGGAATGTATTAATCTATTTAATCGAATTTCCATATTAGCTTCATATAAGTAGAATAGAATAAACTATTCTACTTTTTTAATATTGATTTATTGTGATTTTAATTTATTAGCATCAAATCATTTAAATAATATAATTTCAATCTTGTTAATAATCCTTATTTGATTGACAAAAAAATCATTGTAACTATACTTCTACAAGTTATTTTTTCAATTATGATCCTTCAAATATATTGGACAACATTTGTGATTTTGAATATATTTATAATTTTTTTTGATTTCAAAAAAAATATAATATCAAATTATGCTTTATTTTTTTTATTTATCCTTTCATTTTTTAATATTTTTTATAAAGATTTAAATCTTTACCAGATATACTATTTAATTTTCTTTTTGATTTTTTTTATATTTTTATATACGAAATCAAAGATATGAGCTGGAGATCTGAAATATATATTAATTCTGTGATTATTTATAGACAGTAACTTTATGATTTTACTCGGAAATATTTGAATAATTACACTTATTTTTCTCTTTATTGATTTTCTCACCTGACTATTTAAAAAATCAAATAGAATTTATTTTAAGAAAAAAATTTCAGAAATCGGATTTTTTTTTCAGCACAAAAAATTAATAATATTTAAGCATATAGTATTTTTTTGGTTCTTTTTTTTAATTTCATTTATATCTTCTTTAAAAGTCATAAATATTTTTCCACAATATATTAAAAGCAATGAGACATTTTTTTTAATATATTTTCTTATTTTTTCATTAATATTTTATTTAATAAGACACATTTTTATTAATAAATTAAAATTAAATATTTGAAAAAATTTTTTTGTTTTTTTGTTTTTTTTCATTTTTAATTTATTATATTTTTACGATAAAAGTTTTATTTTAGAAAATATTAATTATTTAAAAACAAGTTTTTTTATTTTGATTTTTGTAAAATCAATCAATATTTTTTACTCTTTCTTTTGAATTAGTTCAATTTTTATAAATTCTAAGGATTTAAGAGTTTGAGATTATATATTTGATGAAAAGAAAAA
>CAYWJC010000105.1:0-4347 GCA_964458505.1 uncultured Candidatus Peribacteria bacterium
ACTTTCATTTTCTAAATTTGTTGAAATTAAAAAAAAATCAGTATAATACCAGTGCGTTTTCCTTTCTGGCATGACTACCCGAAAATTTTTTCCACAAAAAAACAATATAATGATTCGAGCCTTTTGATAGTTAACTCTATCGGTCGATCTAACCATAGAAGTATGGATTTGATCTCAGGAATCAAAATTGCGGGTATAACCTTAAGGCAAATGCTATTTGATAAAAACATAGAGATACTTCCCAAGTATCTCTATTTTAATTTTGTTTTTTTGTGTTTTTATATATAATTCGCTCGGCTTGTTTGATGAGCATTAATTAATAGATAAATAGTTTTAAAGTTATAGGCTTAAATCCCATAACAAAGACTACAATCTATCAATTAAATTTTATCAAATAAGGTTTAATTTTTAAATTAATTAACTATGATTATTTGACTAAGCGATCTAAAAACCTTAGAACACAAATCTTTTTCAAAAACTTATGATATCAACTGAAAAAACATCACTTTTGAAAGTTGAAAACTTGCATTGCTTGCAGATTGAAGCGTTGTTATTAAAGATGAAGAAGGTAATTATCTATTGACGACTGTTTGAATAAAAGAGGAAGTAAAGCAATGAGTGGATTTTTTTCCACTGACAGTTGAATTTCAAGAAAAATACTATGCAACTTGAAAAATAGGTTGAAATAGGTTTATGAAAAGAGAATCAAGACCTTCAGAAAATGCTATTTTGAACTCTAGACTTATTGATAGACCAATAAGACCGATGTTTCCGAAATGAACAATGAATGAAGTACAGATTATTTCAACTATAATGTCGTCGAGCTGAACTTCTGACTATTGATTTTTCTGAGTAACTTGAGCAAGTTTATCAATTCTTCTTTCTTGAACTTCTGAATTTGAATGACCAGTTAGTTGAGCTAGAGTTATAATAGATTCTGAATGAAATTTTAAATTCAATCCGAGTTTTGAAGAATTAAAATCTTGTCGTCTTGATCTTACTATAGCTTGAACTATGGATAATATATCAATGGTTGAATCTCAATGATATGAAATTGAAGAAGATAAAATTATTGAAGCTTTTGAATTTGCACATGGGGTAATCAAAGAACTTTGTAAGGCTCAAATCGATTTTGTCGATAATTATTCAAAGCTTCACAAACTTCCAAAATCAAAATTAATAGCAAAAACATTTTGAGATGAGATGTATAAGAAAATAAAGGAATATATTACAGAGGAAAAGATGAAGCCACTTTATTATGTTTGAAAAATGGAATTCCATGAACAAATGGTTATTTTGTCTGAAGAAGTTAAAAATTGGCTAGGATATAGCGAAGATACAGAAGATATGAATATTTTGGAAATTGAAGAATCAGTTTACAAAGCTATAAAGGAATTCATGAGAAAAAAAGTTTTGACTGATAAAGTCAGGCTTGATTGAAGAAAATTAGATCAAGTAAGACCGATTTATACAGAACTTTGAGTTCTTCCAAGGGTTCATGGGTCTGCCTTATTTCAAAGATGAGTAACACAAGCATTGACTGTCACAACATTATGATGACCTGGAGATATACAAATTATTGATGACATGTTTGAAGAAGATACAAAAAGATATATTCACCATTATAATTTTCCTCCATTTTCAGTTTGAGAAGTTAAGCCTTTAAGATGACCTTCAAGAAGAGATATCTGACATGGAAGACTTGCTGAAAAAGCAATTGAACCGGTTTTGCCGAATTTAGAAGAATTTCCATATTTCATTCGTGCAGTATCTGAAATCACAACTTGTAATTGATCTAGCTCAATGGCATCAATTTGCTGATCAACAATGTCTTTGATGGATGCTTGAGTGCCAATTAAAAATGTGGTGAGCTGAGTTGCAATGGGAATGATTTATGATGAGAAAACTTGAAATTACGAAGTATTATCTGATATTCAGGCTCAAGAAGATTTTTTATGAGATTTGGATTTTAAAGTTGCTGGAACTGACAAATGAATAACAGCTTTGCAAATGGATTGTAAAGTAAAATGACTTAAAATGGAAGTCATCAAAAAAGTTCTTGATAACGCTAAAGTGGCCTTATCTTACATTAGATCTGAAATGACCAAAGAATTAAGTTCTCCAAGACCTCAATTATCGCCATATGCTCCTTTTATATTAAGTATGAAGGTACCAGTAGATAAAATAAGGGAAATTATCTGAAAAGGATGAGAAACAATCCAAAAGATGATTAAGGATTTTGAAGTTGAAATCAATATCACTGATGATTGAATCGTATCTGTTACAGCTAAAAACCAAGAACAATGAAAAAAGACAATCGATCATATCACAAAAATGATAAAAGAAATCGAGGTGGGTGATGCTGGATCTTGAAAGGTAATTAAAATTCTTGATTGAATTTGAGCTATAATAGATCTTTGAGCAAATAAATCATGAATGATACATATTTCAAAGATTGCAAAAGAAAGAGTTACAAACATTTGAGATTATCTTAAAGTTTGAGATAATGTTGAATATAAAGTCATCACTGCTGATAAAGATTCAGGAAAAATATGACTTGAAAGAATTATTAATAATTAATCATAATTTATGAGTTCAATAGATAATTTAATGCCTTGCGAAGATCCGGAAAATAATTTGTGAAATTTAAAGCTTTGACCTGATTATTGATTGAAAGTAGCTGAATTAAAGCCAATAGATGCATCAGCAATCACAACATTTAAAAGAAATCTTTTAGAACTTTTGAATAAAGGTCCACTAAAAAAGGTCATTTGATCTTTTTGAAATAAAAGAATATCAATCGATCGAATGAACTCAAATATTATCAATGATTCATGAAATGTCGGAAAAATTGTCGGTGGCATTAAAAAAAGAGTTTTTGATAATGTCAATGAGAGATGATTAATATGGATAACACGATTTTTAAAAGATATTGAAGACAATGCTGTTTGAAATGTTAGTCTGGAATCTATTTCACAGAATCTAGCACTATTAGATAAAACTGATATAAAGATGGTTGAATGGAAAATAAAATTCCTAAAGGATAAAGGTATTGAATCTGAATATCTTGATATCCTTAAACAAGAAATAAATAAAAATTCTGAAACTAATTTATCCAAAAATAACATAAATATTTAAATGTTCGTATTTATTCTATGAAGAGAATTTAAACTTTCAATTGCTGAATTATATAATTTATTTCCAAAAGTAAGATTTTTACATGTAAATCCAGAGTTTTTAATTTTGGATGATATTTCAAAAGATGATATCATAGACAATTTTAAAAAAATATGATGAGTTATTAAAGTAATAGAAATAAATGATGAGTTAAAAATTGAAAAAGATTTTCTAAAGTTTGGTATTGAATATATCCTAAAATCAAAAAGTCTTTCAGATTTAGAATGAGAATCCGGAAAATTTAAATTTGCAATAGCAAAATATTGAGAAATGAGATTTGATTTGTTCACATCAGGTATTCAAATAAAAAAAGAGCTTGTAAAATCAAAAATGTGATCAATAAGATTTGTAAATAAAGAAAATAAAAATATCAACAGTGCAGTTTTCAAAAATGAAAAATTAGGATGAGAAAATTGACAAGAGCTTAATATTATCAAAGTTTGAGATAGGATTTTAGCTTGAAATACGATAATTTTTCAGGATGTTGATGAATATTCCAAGCGTGATCTATGAAAATCAAGAGATATGCAAGTATGAATGCTTCCTCCGAAATTAGCTCAAATGATGATAAATATATCATGAAAAAACTCATGAATATATGATCCTTTTTGTGGACTTGGTACAGTATTAGTTGAAGCTGCGAATTCTGGATTCAAAAATATTCTTTGAAGTGATATAAGAGAGGATTTAGTTGAAATTTCTGAAAGAAATCTAGAAAACTTCATTAGATTTAAAAACTCAAAATTTGATTACATCTTTTTTAAGATGGATGCTGTTAATATTTCAAAAATAAACAAAAAACTTGATTGATTTAACATTGTGACAGAATGATACTTGTGAGATATAATGACAAAATGACATGTTACAATTGAAAAAATTGAAATTCAAAGACAGAAATTAGCATCACTTTATGAATGATTTTTTTCTTGATTAAGGAAAATAGATTTCAAATGATCGATTGTCATATCTTTTCCTTTTTGGGAATTTAAAGGTAAATTCTATTATTTTTCAGAAATCTATGAAATCCTAAAAAAATACTGATTCAACCCACAAAAGTTATTGCCAGATGATATCGGATTCAGTGAAACAAGAAGCTGAAGCATCCTTTATAAAAGGGAAGATCAACAGGTTGGAAGAGAAATATTCAAGTTGAGGAGATAAATTTTAACA
>CAYWJC010000106.1:0-2746 GCA_964458505.1 uncultured Candidatus Peribacteria bacterium
GCTTATCTGAAATAAGCACAAGCCTTGCATCAAGACACGCTCATATTTGATCGATATACAAATTTATGTTCTTATTTCAAACAATTCTTAATATTTCCTCTTTGATTCATAAAACATCAAGCACACCTGAGCTATAATTTTTAAATATCTGTTTTAGAATATTTCTATAACATAAGACATCATCAAAAAATTCCGTTCAATTTTGATTATAAAGATTTTTAAGGTTTTTGAATGTCTTTATTGCATAATAAAGTGAAATATCCTCTAATCAATTAAAAATATTAATTTTTCTTGATTTAATCTGATTTTCTTTAATGAAAGAATTCAATTGATTCAGTTGATCGTTTATTAATTTTGGCTTATAATTATTTTTAACAATACTGTTCGGATTTACAATTGTAACTCACAAATCGATATCAGAAAAATTATAATCATCTCAAATATTCATATATTTTACAATTCAATTGTCTTCCAAAGTAAGAATATGCGATCCTGAATTTAAAAAACAACTTCAGATGAAGTTGCTATTATTTCTATTGGGTCAAAAAAAGTTGTATTCTTTTAATAATTTTTTATCTAATGTTATAAGTCTATCTAAAATTGACTCATGATTCAAATCGTTTATATCGATTCTATCAAGATCCTCGGTTTGAATTCCATTATCAATAAGAAGAACTGACGTTAGAATATTTGTAATAATTGATGGTGGATCACTCCAATTATATTCCGATAGAAATCCTATTTCTCAATTTAATCATATTTTTTCAAGTAAAGCTTTATTGATAGGATAAAAATTTTCTATCAAGCTTGTCTTGAATTCTGAATCGATATTAGATTTATATATTAATTCAATATTTTTTGATGAAGTATTTTTAAAATTGATTCATATATAATTCCTGAAAGGGATTTTTTGTGTTACCAAAGATCAATTTCATTGGGAAAATAATGAGGTTTCTCAAATGAGTGCAAATTGAATGGGTGTACTTATTATCAGATCGTATTTGTTGAAAAATTTTTTATATACATTATTATGATTTGATTTTAAATATGCTGTATTCATATAAAAATAAGTTAAATCTAAAAATTTAATTATAACGTATAAAACATTTATACATAAAGTCAATAACCTTATTAAGTCTGCAATGTATAAAAAATTATCGATATGTCAAATTATTTTCAAAATATATTTTTATTTTGGCAAGTAAATCAATATTTCAAAAAACCTGCAGATGAAAATATATGTGTTTTGAAATTGCTTTATTACATTAATGAAAAATTTATTTTCATTTTTCAAAAAAATTCATATATTAAATCAAACTAAAATTAGTCTCAATTATAGTCTTTATCTAAGAATTAGTAATTTGTAATTGGTAATTAGCAATTAAATATGTCTTTCGTACATCTACATGTACATACGAATTTTTCAATCTTAGAATGACTTTGAAAGCCGAAGGAATTCGTTAAGAAAGCAAAAGAACTTTGATTTGAGGGGCTTGCCATAACCGACTCTTGAAACCTTTACTGATATTTCGAATTTTATAAATATTGCAAGGAAAATTGAATCAATCCGATCCTTTGACTCGAAACATCTATATCTAAAAAATGAATCTGAAACAAAGACAAAGATAATGAATATTATGAGGTCGTTCTTCTTGCAAAAAATGTCGAGTGATTCAGGAATTTAGTTGAACTAACGACAGTTTCTTATCTTGAATGATTTTATTATAAGCCAAGGATAGATTTTGATTTACTTCAAAAATATTCTAAAAATCTGATTTGTCTTTCTTGATCATTTTTATGAGAGATAGCTCAGCATGTTATTACCTGAAAAAGCGAAGAGTATATCATTGAGAGAATTGAATATTACAAATGACTTTTTAACTGAGATGATTTTTACTTAGAAATCCAGGAACATCCAGACAGACCAAGTCAGTGAAAAGTAAATGACTATCTTATAAACCTTTCAAAAAAATATTGATTTAAAATAGTTGCAACAAATGATGTGCACTATATTTCAGAAGGTGACGGAGAGGCTCAAGATTTATTATTTTCAATTTGAGATTGAAGACCTTTTGATGATCCAGACAGGCCAACTTTGATAGAATGAAATTATAGCCTTAGACCAGCTCGTGAAATGGAAGAGTTATTCTCTTATTTTCCTCAAGCCTTAAGCAATACTTTAGAGATAAACAGCAAAGTTAACATTGAAATTTCTTATGGTCAAACTCTTATACCCGTTTCTGAGCTTTGAGAAAATGAAAAAAGAATTCATAAGCTTTATAAAGAATTTTCAAAATCAGATAAAAATATAAAAGACCTTTGAGAAGAAGAATGGTGTTTGAGATATTTATGTATGATTTGACTAAATAAGCGCTATGATTATTGATTTGACGATGATTTGATTTTTGAACTTATAAAGAAAAAAGATATTCCAAACCCTGAGAAAAAATTAAGCGAAATGTCAGCCTGAGAACTTCATGAATTAGCCAGAAGCTATTTCACAGACAAAAAAAATGATTTCTTAAAAACATTAACTTCAGAACAACAAAATATCATAGATAGACTTGAATATGAATTGGTTGTAGTTGATTTGATGGGATTTAATGGATATTTTATTATCGTTGCTGATTTCATAAACTGGGCAAAGAATAATGATATTCCTGTTTGACCATGAAGATGATCTGCTGCCGGAGCTCTTCTTGCTTATCTATCATGAATTACAGATATTGATCCACTTAAATATTCA
>CAYWJC010000107.1:0-1955 GCA_964458505.1 uncultured Candidatus Peribacteria bacterium
CAAGCGAAAGAATAAAAAAATCAGCTAAACTGATTTTTATTGGCACTAAATCAACCTTTATAAAAACTATTATACTCAATAAAACTAGAAAAATATAAAAAAGGAACAGAAAAGCGTGCCAAAAATATCATTTATAATTTTTATCTAACATATACGAAATATTAATGATAAATATTCATATTATATCAATTTATACATAAATAACAATTAATTGCTCTTAAATATTTCTATCATTGATTTGTTTCTTTTTATATTCGGATCTGGAGGATTGATTTTATATTCAGTAGTAGGATAAGTCCAAATTGAACCGAATAATATATCTTCGTCATATCTATATCATTTTCCGTTTTTGGTTCATGGATCATTTGTGATGAATTCATTTTTTGCCGGATCATATCAAACTACAACTAGCATATGAGAGACAGGACCTGGTGTCGTATAATATATGTTTTTCAGATCCCTTCCATATACTGGTATTATCAATAAATTTCATTTTTCAAGACTTTTGATCATATCATATTTTGTAAAATCGTTTATAACATTATAATTCTTAAAATCATAATATTCTTCGATTAATTTTGCTGTATCTGAAACTGAAGTGTTAGAATATTCTCAAAACATTTCAATTTCAAGATTTGAAATGTTTTTTATTTCAGAATCAATTTCCTCTAAAGTCAATTTTTTATCATTCACCCATGCCATAGCCATTATTATTGAAGCTTCTTCACATCATTCCTGATTCATTAAATTTCACCAATTTCAAAAAGGCGCTTGTGGAGCAAAAGGAATATCATTAATTATAATTGAATCTACGATGTTATTTTCACTTATTCAAATGTTATCTTTAATGTTTTCATTAGTTTTATCAATCGTATCTTTTTTAAGATTTATCGTTCACTTAATATCTCAGATGTTATCATTGATAATCTTATTATTTCAATTTATATTTTTCTCCTCAAAACTTTTCAAATAAATTAAAAATCCGAGGACCAAAATCGATCAATAAACGAAAACGACTAGCCATTTTAAAAATTTTAAATTCATATTTTTTACATTAATAACATATAATTATATTCAAAACAATATAGTTGTAAATTATTTTATTAACCTTAAAAAACCTTAAATACAGAACAGATTAAAAGATAATCTGTTGACTTTTTAAAAAAATCAAATAACCTGTACCCCAGGTAAAAAAATATATTTAATTCGAATAAAATGGTAGAACCTTATAAATCCAAATTACTTACAAACATAAAGAAGACTAAATGACTTCTTGAAACTATTACAAAAATGATTGAAAATGAAAGATATTGTATGGATATAGCGCAACAAATAAATGCTGCTGAATGATTTCTCAAGAGTTCAAGTAATCTTATTTTAAAAAGTCATTTGAATTCTTGTGCTGCACATAAACTAACTTCAGATAATAATAAAGAAAAAGAAGAATTTATAGAAGAGCTTGTCAAAGTATTTCATATCTCTAAATAAATATTATTCATGAAAAAGATTATAATATTCGCTACATTCATAATATTTTTGACAACATCGCAAATTCAGCTTATTCATGCTGCGAGTATGTGAAAAATGATTAATCATGATGAAATGATTCAGCTTCAAAAAAAGGATGAATCAGTTTTTTGTGAAACTTCTACAAATTGAAGTGATTGTTATGACGATTCCATTCAGGAAAAATATATTCTAGTAAAATCAAAAAACACAAATAATCTGATTGTCACAAATATAATTTATCCCTCATTAAAGGATAACAATTTCAAAATTTATAAAATCAAGAATTCACATAATACAAATTCACCCCCCTATATCTATATCTCAACATATTCATCTTATTTGAATCTCATATGAATAGTAAAAAATTTAAATTAATTTTAAAAAATATTATTAGATATTTTTGTATTTGTTATTGTGCTCAATTTATCATAACCTCATAAATATAA
>CAYWJC010000108.1:0-2192 GCA_964458505.1 uncultured Candidatus Peribacteria bacterium
CTATAAGAAATATTATAATTAATTCCATAGGTATTGATTAATATATAAAATTGTTATAATTAACCAAAATATTATATATAAATAAAATATATTACAAAATAAATTGAATTATGAATAAGAAAAAAAGTGAAAATGATATGAAGTTTGAAAAAAAAGAAATCATTTATTCTGCAATAATTGAAAAAGAGCTTTTACATAATGGTCTTGTTCAAAGAGAGCAATTAAAAACATTAAAGGAAGTCAATGAAACAATGAAAGGTTTGACATCAGTTTTAAAAGAATTCGAAAGGCATGAATTCTTAACGATCCATAAAAGCAAATGGAAAATTGCCCTATATAATTTCTCATTATGAATTTTGTTTGCAATTTGAACAGTTTTCTGACTTTTTTTGGTTTCCTGGTTTACATATCACTTTATCAAGGACTCAGAAATTCTAAAAAATATAGTCGATAATCAATTAAAAATAAGACAATTCAATATACAAGATATAAGAAGCAAGATAACTTCTGAAAAAAAATAAACCTTAAAGGTTTATTTTTTTTCGAAATATTCTTCATCGTAAGAATATGTTCAGTCATGGTTTTTTACTTCTGAAAATGTATCTAATCTGTGTCAGGAAAATTCCTCAATTTCTTCTTCCTCAAGATCTTCTAAACTTTCTTCTATTGATAATTCATCAACATCCTCTTCTTTAAAATCTTCTTCTTTCATATTTTAAAAATTTAAAAATAATTCCATATAAATTATATGGAATTATTTTTTTAAAACAAATTTTTAAAAATATCTTTGGACAAAGTAGCTAATTATTCACCAGCTCACACGATAAAAGTAAGTATCCAATTAACTATTGAATAAGCTAAGAAAATTACAACTATTCAAATAAATGATTGAATAAGAATGGTTTTTCATTTTTTAACATTATCATCTTTTCATCCTGCAGTCAAAATAAGAAAACCTCCGTAAATTCCATAAAGTACAGCAACTAATCCTATAAACATCAATAAATTAGATACTATAGTCTGAATTGCTGAATCAGCTGAATCATCTGTACCTCTAATTTTTCCTTCAACTTTTTCATTTCAAAAATTAATAGCACCTTGTTCAGAAGAATCTCAATCAGCAGCAAATATCTGTTGAACTGATGAAGCTAAAGCTATTGAAGCAAATCATATATTTTTTATATTTGTCATATATAATAGGTTATTAATATAATATACAAGCGGATTATAATATATAAAAAAAATAAATCAATAAAAAAAGAGTAAATTTACTCTTTTTTTATTGAAAATTAATCTTTAACATTAAGAACATATTGCAATAATGCCATATGTCTAGCAATTTTAATTGCTCTTGCTAATTTTTTTTGATTTTTTAAAGATACACCTGAATAGTATCTAGGTACTATTTTATTAAATTTTGTAAGATATTTTTTTAATAATTCAATATCTTTGTAATCTATAAATTTTATTCATGCCTCATCGATTGGGCAAACTTTTTTAGTCATAGTATATTAGTTAAAAAGTTAGGAGAAGAGTTAAGAGAATCTTTACTCTTTTTTAAAATAATTTAATTATTGTTTATGTTTTTTAAAATTTATCATCTTCATCTGAATCGACAAATTCTTCTTCTATTGTCTCTTCTGATTCGAAATCAGATTTTTTATTCAAGAAAATAAGATTGGATACAACGATTTCAGTTTTATACATCTTGACTCAATCATCTTTTTCAGTCATTCTTGTTTTTAATCTTCATTCAATATAAACCAATTTTCATTTCACTAAATATTTTTCGCATCTTTCAGCAAGTGATCACCATGCAATACAATTTGTATATTCAGCTTCATTTTTAACTTCTCATTTTAGATTTTTGAAGTATCTGTTTGTTGCTGTTGTAAATAAAGCAACCTTCTTACCGTTTTCTGAATTTTTAATAAAAGGGTCTTTTGTTATATTTCAAATTAAAATAACCTTATTAACAGTTCTCATATTGTAATTTTATTCAAATAAATATTTTTCAAATCAACTTTTAATCTTCTAATTTTATAAAAATATGTCTCCAAATGTCTTTTTTAATGTTAAATGATTTTGTTAAATCAAAAAAGTTTCATTTTTCAAGCTCAAGAGCATAAAGAATATAATATCATATATTTGAATTTCTTATTTTGTAAGCCAATTCTTTAGCTCACCAAATA
>CAYWJC010000109.1:0-2194 GCA_964458505.1 uncultured Candidatus Peribacteria bacterium
TATTTGGTGAGCTAAAGAATTGGCTTACAAAATAAGAAATTCAAATATATGATATTATATTCTTTATGCTCTTGAGCTTGAAAAATGAAACTTTTTTGAAGTTCTGAGGCTGGATTATAAAATATTTTTTTTAAAAATCAAATTTATTATTTTGAATTATAACCAAAAATATGTTAAGATTATTAAAATTCATTCAAAAACAATATGAAAATAGATAAGATATTTGATTTTAGAGACAAAAACAATAGCTCAAACGATGTTTGATCGTTGTTTATTTCAGAAAAAAACGATAACACAAACAATAAAGATCTTGATATAAATGAAATATTCCATGAAGCAATAAAAAAATGAGCCTCAGATATACATATAGAACCAGATGAAAATGTATTAAATATAAGATTTAGAGTGGATTGACATTTGATTCACCATAAAACATTTGGTGAAAATTTTAAATCTGTGGTTATAGCAAAAATAAAGGTATTATGATGACTTAAAATTGATGAAAGGAGATTACCTCAAGATTGAAAAGCAATATTCAAAGATATAGAAAGCTCAGACCAAATAGATTTGAGAATCAGTATAATTCCCACTATTTATTGAGAGAAGGCCGCAATAAGACTTCTAAAAAAGGAAAATGAATGGATCAATCTTAGATCAATCTGAATTCTTCCTATGAATATGGTAAAAATCAAAAAACATTTATCCGATAACTTTTGACTTTGCCTTGTTGTTTGACCAACCTGAAGCTGAAAATCAACAACATTATATGCTATGCTTTCAACTTTTGATACTAATGAAAAAAATATTTCAACTCTTGAAGATCCTGTAGAATACAGAATAAAATGAGTGAATCATACTCAAATAAATCCAGCGATAAATTTTAATTTTGCTGATTGATTAAGAAGTCTTTTAAGACAAGATCCTGATATAATAATGGTTTGAGAAATCAGAGACAGTGAAACTTCAAAATTGGCTGTAGAGGCATCTATCACATGACATCTTGTTTTTTCCACAATTCATGCAAATTCATCAGTGAGTACAATTCAACGTCTAATAAATCTATGAATAGATCCTCTTTTGATCGTTTCAAGCATAAGACTTATTATTTCTCAAAGGCTTGCAAGAAAATTATGTAATCATTGCAAAATTAAATATGTGCCAGATGAACAAGTGAAAAACAAAATAATAAAAAGAATATGAAGATATTTAAATGAGGAGGAATTGTTTTTATATAGAGCTAATGAAAACTGATGTGAACATTGTAATTCTAAATGACATAAATGAAGGACCTGAATTTATGAAATCCTTGAAATGACAGAATGACTTGAAAAATTGATTTTATCTTGAGCATCAAAAACACAATTGGAAATTCAGGCAATTTGAGATTGAATGATAAATATTAAGGATGATTCATTGCTAAAAGTTGTTTTATGAGAAATAAGCCTTGAGGAAGTTTTCAATATTTTAGGCACATAGAATTATGAATCAAAAATATTGAAAATTAATAAAAAATGATGGCCAATAATTTGTAATTAATAAAAATATATGATAAAATTTAATTGCTTTACAGATTGCTCTTTTAAAAAAAATAAATATACTTTTTTAAGTCTATAAACATAAAAAAATATGATTAACACAGAATTGCTTCGACTTATAAAAGAATATGATATTTGGGAAGAAGATGCGATAGAGATTGCAAGAATATTCGAAATCATGACGGATGAAAGGAAAGTTGAAATACTGGAAGATTGGCCAAATATTGCAAGAAGCATAAAAACAAGTCGTGAGCAGATTGAAAAAGAAAAAGAAATTTTGCTTATCCAGGCAATTGAAGAAATAGAAAAAGATCTAGAGAAATTCAACAAAACTCAAGTAACCCAAAACACAAAAAATGAAATCCAAAAACTAAAAAATATATAATTTTACAATTAATACAAAAATAAAAATGGCTAATTGATTAGAATCAAAAGTTTTAAATGATAAAGTTTTTAAAAAACAACCAAATATTCGTGAAGCTACCTTTAGATCTGAAGCAGAAAGGCTTCTTTGATTATTTTGAAAAAAAGTAACAGAATTAACACATCATGTATTGACTCCTGAGGACAGGAAAAATATAGATTTAAAATTATTATCGATAAAATCAAGGATTAAATCGATTGAAAAAAAACATAAAAGCCTATTAATAGCAGAAATG
>CAYWJC010000110.1:0-8098 GCA_964458505.1 uncultured Candidatus Peribacteria bacterium
CATCATTCATATTCTTTTTGAAAAATTTCAAAAATTTTTTAGATTTACTAATATGAGTTTTTATATATAATCGAAAATAATTTAAGGAATATATCAAGAAACTGAATAAATGTCTTAGTTGTGCATCTATTTGAAAAGTCTTAACATCAATTTTTAAAGAAACTTTTGAAAAATATAATATTGATATGAAACCACCGAAAATCATTGAAATGAATATTAGAGATTACTTTATAGATAGCAAAAAACTAATCAAACAAATTTAGATATTCCTCATATCATTCGTCTTTAAGTTTTTCTTTTGGAATGAATCTTAAAGCAGCTCAATTAATACAATATCTTAATCGTCCGGTATCAATTGGTCCATCATCGAAAACATGGCCTAAATGGCTATCTCCATATTTACTTCTGACTTCAATTCTTTTTACTCATATTTTATAATCTTCTTTTGTTTTTAAAAAATGTGAACTTATCGGTTTTGTGAAACTCGGCCATCAACAACCAGCATCATATTGATCAATTGATGAAAAAAGAGGTTCTCAGCTTACGATATCCACATATATTCCAGACTTCCATTCCGTTGAAAATTCTGAAGTGTATGGAGTTTCTGTTTTTTCTTCCTGAGTAACCTTATAAGATATTTCCGGAATCTTGCCTTTAAGTTCAGAATTTGATATTTTTTTATATTTTTTTGCTAGAAAAGCATCCTTTCATCTTAAATATTCTTTTGCTTCACTACTCCAATTATCATTTATAAAATCATCTCTTCAAGATCCTTTTCTATATAGATCATATCTAAAAGATGATTTCAAATAATATTTCTGGTGGTATTCTTCAGCCTTATAAAAAGTCGTGAAAGGAAGTATTTCTGTAACAATTTTTGAACTGAATTTATTTGATGATACCAATCGTTTTTTTGATTCCTTTGCTATATTCTTTTGATCTTCATTGTGATACCAAATTGCAGTCGTATAAGAAAATCATCTGTCGGCAAACTGTCATCCGCTATCTGTAGGATCGATTTGAGACCAAAATTCAACTAATATATCATCGTATGATATCATTTCCGGATTATACAAAATCTGGATAGCCTCGCGATGTCATGTTTTTCCTGAATAAACCTCTTCATAAGTTGGGTTTTCTTCTTTTCATCAAGCATATCCGACTTCAGTTTCAGAAATTCCTGGAATGCTATCAAACACGCTTTCAAGGCATCAAAAACATCATCAGGCAAAAGTGGCTTTTTCTAATTTTTTTTCTTTTGTTTTCATATAATTTGTTAAAAATTAACAAGATATTATATATGAAAACATTACAAATACAATTATTGAAGGCTACATAAATATTTAACATATTTTCTTATGTGGCCTTGATATCAAAAAGACAAATCATACAACAATTAGTTGAATTCTTTGATCTTTTTTTCTTTTATGAAAATGAAATATAGGGTTGGTAAGACTATAAGCGTAAAGAATGTTGAAACTGTAAGTCAGAATATGATTGAAAGCCCGAGCGATGTCCAGGTCGGATTAGAGAGTGTCAATGGAATCATTCATAAAACAGTACATATAGAAGTCAGAAATACGGGCTCAAGTCTTGTCTTGACCGCATCGATTATACTTTCCTTAAATTCGATTCACTCTGAAATGTTTGCATTTATCTTATCAAAAAGGATTATTCAATTTCTTACTACTATTCAGAAAAGCGCTACAAGTCATATAAGACCAGGAAACGATAACGGCTGGCCAAATACTACCAGTCCTACAAAAACTCAAATCAGTGAAAGTGGGATTGTGGCTAAAACCAATATTGATTGTTTATAAGAATCAAAAAGTATAACCAAAGTCGCTATTATGAAAAACATTCAGAAAATCAATGCAATAAGAAGACTTTGAACAGATTTTTGGTTTTGTTCATTTGCTCATCATAAAATTAATTCATATCAAGTTGGAAGCTTATAATTTTCAGTTTTTTTGTTGAATTCCGATAAGATCTGTCATCAGTTCGTCTGTTTATCTGCTGAAGCTGTTACAGAAACGATTCTTTTTTGATCGATTCTAAGAATTCCAGTTGTTGATGGATTCAGTTCGTTTTTAAGCACATCTCTTAAAAACACATTTTGTCATCTATTATTTATAATCTTTAGATCTTTGATTTTATCCAAAGTATCAGTGCTATTAGTATCATAAATTGTTCTGACAGTTATGTCGTCAGTTCATTTCAATACATTTGTTGCCTTAGCTCAATCGATTACATTCCTTAAAAAAAGTCAAACCTGAGGAAGCGTTAAATCATACAATGCCAGTTTTTCAGAATCGAAACTCAATGAAAATTCCAGCGGAGTAGGTTTTCTTGATGAAGCTATATTTATCGCCCCAGGAATGGTTGCAAGAATTTTCTTATAATCATTAGCGATTTTATCCATTGTAGCAAAACTATCTCATGCAATCTTTACCTGAAAATCTCCTCATGCAGGAGGTCATCCTGAAAGCTCAACCACTGTTACTTTTGTATTTTTGATTTTAGAGAATTCTGTTCTTAATCTTTCTGTGATGCTTATCGAACTCTCCTTTCTTCAATATTCTTTTTTTGTTAGATTTACTGTTATTGATGCATTATTTCATCAACCGCTCGGACTTCATTCCAAAGCTCATCAAGCGGCCGATAATGCTCATATTGTCGTTGTGAAACTTTGTATCTCTTTTTCTTTCATTAACCTTTCTTCGATCGGTTTTGCATATTCAGAAGTCACCTCAAGTCTGGTTCCCGGTTCTGCTTCTATGTTTATATAAAATATATCCTGATCAGTTTTTGGAAAAAAATCGCTTTTTAGTATTCAACTAACAGGAAGTATCAAAGAAAGAATAAAAACTCATAAAATTCAAAATAAAAATTTTGCTGATTTTTTACGAGATTCTAAAACATTTTCCAGAATCCTGTCATAAAGCAATTCGATTTTATCTAATTTTATAAAACCTTTTTCAAAATATTTTGCCAAAGATGATTTTTTTCTATCTTTTTTTCAGATTTTATCAAATGTGACTGCGAGAGCAGGATTGATAGTAAGTGCTATCACGAGTGAAGAAAGAAGGGTTACTGTGATTATGAAGGGTATGGAAAATATGAATTTCCCAATTATTCAAGTCATAAAAAGCATTGCTGAAAATATCCAAACAACAGTCAATGTTGTTGAAATTAAAACATTCTTATAGTCCCTTAATACAAGTAAAGCAGCTTGCCTTGTTGTAAATTTTCAAGTATTTTTATATTGATTGATGGCTGAAATTACGACTATCGCATCATCAACAAGAAGTCAAAGCGACAGAATTAGAGCAAACATTGAAAGAAAATTTAAAGTTTGTCACGCTAGATTCATGACTCCGAATGTTACCAAGAACACCAAAGGAGCAGATATTCAGGCAACCAAAGCTTCCTTAATTCAAATTATCAGAAACAACGTAAGAAACACCAAAAGAACAGTAATGCTTCAATCTCTTATAAGAGAATGCTGATCAAGCTTGATTCTTTCTGATAAATCCAATATTGTTGTAAAGTTCATGCCTTTTGGAATAATTCAAGATTCCTTCATTTTTTCTAAGGCACCATCTCATTCTGTAACAAGATTTACAATCGACCCTCATCTTTTTTTGACCACTCAAAGTGTTACTGCGTTTGATGGAACACTTCATTTAAAGGAAAGCCTTGAAAGTTTTGTTCTTTTGACAGGAGCTTCGAAAACATTGGCAACATCACTCAATTTGATGATTCAGGTCGTTCATGTTCTTGAAATTATGAGATTCTTTAAAGTCTGTATATCAAAAAATCTTTCATCTATCGTAACTGTATGTGTATATTTATCTACATCAAGATTTCATACTGGAATAGTAAAATTAAGAGATGCAATTATTTTATTTATTACATCAGCTGTTAATGAATATTCGTCAAGCTTTTTTGGGTCTAGCTCAATTCTATATTCAACCTGATCTCAACCAGAAATACTAACACTTGAAATTAAAGGGTTGCTTTCCAACTCATTCTGGATTTTTTTTGCATAATCATAAAGCTCGAATCCATTATAATTTCATGAAATTGCAAATATCCAAACAGGAGAATCATCAAGTGAGATCTCACTCACAACTGGATCTTCAACATCTGTTGGTAAATCCTTTTTTGCTAAATCAGTCTTATCTTTAAGTTCTCTTATTGCAGTGGGAATATCAACGCTCGATAAAAACTGTACAGTTATAACAGAAACACTATTAAGAGAATTTGAAGTCATTGTATCGATTCCTTTGATTTTGTTTATCTCTTTTTCAAGTTTTTTTGTAACAAGATCCTCCATTATTTCAGGTGAAGCTCAGGGTAAAGTTGTAACAACCGTTCATATTCAAATTTGAACTTCAGGATTGGATTCAAGAGGTAATGCCTTAAGTGAAATCAATCAAACGACAGTTATTATGGCTATTATCAAAAATAGCAATCTTGTTCTATCGATAAAAAAACTGAAAAATGAATTATCAAGTTTTTTATCATATTCAAGTTGATCTAGATATTTTGATTTTAAATTATCTGACATAAAAGACTCTTGTTAAAAATTAAATCAATTCTATATTTATGGCTTTTGGATTTCCTTCTATTAATTTCTTCAAAATTTTCTCATCAAAATATATTTCATCATGACATCCTTGTATTTCTTTCGCATTTCTTATTTTACCAAAGTATTCAGCTGAAAATTCATCATTTTTTGATAGGTAAATATTTTCAAAATTATTGTATAAATCAATTTTAAAGCTAATCGGTTTTTCTATTATTTTTTTGAATTGTTTTCATATTTCTTTCGGAGCAAATATGCAATTTCTTATAAATAAAGAAAAAATCCTTAGTCATTTCAATGTTGAATAAATTTCTTTCCTTTTTAGATTTTTTAAGAGCAACTCAGTTTTATTGCTTTCTATGATCGGATTATACAAAACAATTTTTTTATTTAGATATTCAAATTCTTTTTTATTTAAAAGAACTTCCCCTAAATAAAGGCATCACAATGAATGAGCTATTATTAAATCAAATTTATCAAAGGAATCCTCTTTTAAATCTGAATATTTTTCAAGAAAACTTACATTATATTCTTTTGAAAATAAGTTCAGATTTTTTCAGAAAATTCAGAATCAAGGTATGAATAAGATTTTCATAAATTATTTCAAATTATTGTTTTCTTCCACCTTATCTCCATCCTGCAAATTCAATGCTCAATTTACTACGATTTGTTCTCATTCGCTTAATCCAGATATAACCTGAACCTGCTTGCTGTTTTGAGATCAAATTTTAACAGATTTTGAAAATACTTGTGATCAAGATCAAACAACAAAAACATTATATTCTCATTGTCATAAGCTAATCAAAGAAGAGTATGGTACTAATATGCTTTTTTCTTTGCTTTTATTCTTTGAAATGTAGACATCTACAAAATCTCATAGATTTAAATTTTCTGGCTTGAGAGAAAAACTTATTTCTGATTTGAACATTTTTGTATTCGGATCCGATGAAGGAGAAACCAAAGAAACGATTCATGTGTAAGTATTTTCTTGCTTTGTAACTTCAACCACTTGTCAAATATTCAGATTGGTAACATTTTCACTATTTATATCCATTTTTATTTTAATGCTATCATTATCTCAAATCATAAAAGCTGCCATTCAAGGACCAACAGAACTTCAGATTTCAATGTTTCTTGCTGTGATTATTCCATCATAAGGAGCTATGATTGATGTATTATCAAGGCTTATTCATGCCAGATCCTTTCATCATTTTGCACTATCAATGGCTGATTTCGCCTGAATTCTCTGTGCATTTAATTTTGCGTTTATCGAATCAAAGCTTGCTTGTGCCATTTTTAAAGCATTGTCTACATTATCCCTAGCTTGCTTAACAGACGCAACAGTATTTTCAAGTTGAGCTTTAGTCAGATTTTCATTTCATGAAATACTGTCAAGTTGTGAATTATTTCAGGCTTTGATGCTTTCTAATTGAGAAAGTGCAATATTTAAAGCATTCCCTAATGAAATCGAGTTTGCTTCAATTGAAGTTTTTGTTGAGTTTAGAGTATTGATTATTGTTGTTATCTGGCTTTGAGCTTGTATCACAGCACCTTGTGTTTTTGAAATATTCAAGATGGTTCCATCAAGTTGAGTCTGCGGAAAATTTACTGATGAAATGGTATTGTTTAAAACATTTGTGATATTTTCATACAAAATAACATCTTTGCTCAATAAGTCCAAAATATCATTTGCTTTCTTATCCAATGAACTATATGAAGTATTCTGTAAATCAGTATATCATTTCAAAACATCATGAAAAGCCAATTCAGCTTTTGTTTTTGAACTAGAATTTTTTGCTCATAGATATGTTTCATATGAATCATTTAAATTTTTATTTTTATCAGTGATTCAAAGCAACGTATCGGCTTGTGTTATGGAAGAATCTATCGTAACCAAAGTTCAATTTATCGTGACTTTCAGATTTTCATATATTCCAGATAAATTCTGCCCTGAAGTTATATTGAAATTATTAATATTGGTCTTAGCATTTTCCACTAATAAATTCGCATTCTTCAATGTTTCAGAAGTTGTTGTCACACTGTTTTGCAAGGTTTTCTTGATATTATCCAATTGAGTTTGTGCTAATTCCAATTGTTTTTCTGTGGTTATATATGCATTATCCTTTGCTGCTCTTGCATTATCAAGCTGTATTTTTGCGGATTCAAGATCTTTTTCTATTGATTGCTCAGTAAAGGAAAATGCATTTAAAGAATTGTTGTAAGCTGTATTTGCATTGTTATAAGCCGTCCCATATGCTGATGAACCTAAATCGATTTTAGCCAAAACTTGTCATGCTTTCACTTTTTGTCACACTTCAGCCAAAACATCTTTTATAACACCGGAAGCAAGTGGGGAGATCGGTGTTTCCATTATCGGAGAAACCTTTCCAACAAGCTTTATCTGTTCAGCAAAAAAATCTTTTTTTACCGTATCTATTGTTACATATTTAGGAGGCTCTTCAGTTTTTTGCACTTGCTCATTACCTCAACAAGAAACAAGAAGTAGACTTGAAACAAGTAAAACAGCAATTATTTTCTTTTTCATAAAAGTTAATTAGTTATATTTTTGAATTTATTTTAAAAATTATCAGAAAACATTTGCTTGAAAAATTACAAACTCAGAACATTCTAAACTAGTTCATGATAATTTTAAATAAAATTTATTATTAGTTTCACATTTCTTTTCTCATATATTCCATCAATTCTCAAACATCATCTGTCTTCACCATTCAAATAGCTTTATCATGCTTTGTGACAACCATCAAAGTATCTCCTGGTTTGATATTCAAAGCCTCTCTAGCTTCAAATGGAATTACAACTTGTCATTTTGTTCACACAGTAACAGTGGTAATCATTTTTATTCATCATTTTTCTTTTAAAATCTGGCATTCTAAATCTTCCATAGGTATAACTTAATATATAAAGTATGACTAATCATACTCATCATACTTTATATGTCAAAATATATTTTAAAAAAGTCCAGATTAATCTGGACTATATTTCATTTATAAATTTTTGCATACTGAAGTTTCATGAATCTCCAGTATAAAGTTTTTTGCCTAGTTCTTCAATATTTGAAAAACCTGAAATGTGGTTTTTGAGTCTATCATAAAAAGGATCATTTTTATCTTTTTTCACATCATTTATTCTTGAATTAACGATGCTTATATTTAGCTCATTATTAATGTCTGATCAGGACTTATATCACGGAATCAAAGGAGTGAAAATGCTTTTGAAAAACAGATTAGCTTCATGATTATTTTTATTTTTTCTATTTTCAAAAACATTGCTTAATTTTATTTTAGTTCAATGCACACTTTGTATTTTGTCTAGAATTTTTTGCATATCATTTATCATGAATCAAAGTCACTTCTTTTTCAAATAGACATTCATTTTTATAGTTTTTTGAACCTCCTCAGGAGAACTACATAAATATTCATTGTTTCATATTTTAAATTTATATAAGTTTCATTCCCTGATAACTTTAGATTCAGAAAATCAAGGAAC